>NZ_JBSIBZ010000010.1:0-147942 GCF_058245575.1 Streptomyces sp. UF-297
CTGCGTGGACGATACTGGGATTGAACCAGTGACCTCTTCCGTGTCAGGGAAGCGCTCTCCCGCTGAGCTAATCGTCCGGGATGCTGCGTGCGCGATACTGGGATTGAACCAGTGACCTCTTCCGTGTCAGGGAAGCGCTCTCCCGCTGAGCTAATCGCGCGGGGAAGGTCCATGTGGACCTGCGTGGACGATACTGGGATTGAACCAGTGACCTCTTCCGTGTCAGGGAAGCGCTCTCCCGCTGAGCTAATCGTCCTTGGAGGTGGAGACGGGATTTGAACCCGTGTAGACGGCTTTGCAGGCCGTTGCCTCGCCTCTCGGCCACTCCACCAGGAGTGTAGGGGGTCGGGAAGATCCCCCAACAGCGAGCGGACGACGAGACTCGAACTCGCGACATCCACCTTGGCAAGGTGGTGCTCTACCAACTGAGCTACGTCCGCAGGTGCCTCTCCCAGACTAACTCCGGGAGGTGCGTTGTCTCCGGTGGGCTTCCGCGTCCCGGCGACGTGTTGAACTCTAGCGGATTCCAGGGCCAGTACAAAAACGCGTTTGTGCAGCGTGCTGCGGTGCTCACTCGGCCAGGGCGACAGCAGGACCCCGGTCATAGACTCACTGACGTGCACGACCTCCCTCCGCTCGCCCGCTTCGGCGGCCGCATCGCCACTGACCTGCGCGATGTCACCAGTGACCCGGCGGCCCTGGACTCCTGCGGCTGGTGGGCCGTGGTCGCCGACTTCGAGGGCCGCCTGGTGTGCGCGCGCTTCGGAGACGTACGCGATATACGCCAGGCGGGCCCCGCCCATGTGCCCGATCCGGGCCGCTGGCGGGGCCCGGCGCCCCGGGACTGGACCTCCTCCCTGGACCGCGCCGCCTATACGGCGGGCGTGCGGCGCATACGCGAGCACATCGCGGCGGGCGAGGTCTACCAGGCCAACCTCTGCCGGGTGCTGACCGCGCCGCTGCCGGACCCCTCCCGCGCGGACGTGGACGCGCTGGGTGCGCTGCTGGCCCGCGGCAACCCCGCCCCGTACGCGGGCACGGTGCGGCTGCCCGCCCACGGCGTGGAGGTCGCCACCGCCTCCCCCGAGCTGTATCTGCGCCGCACCGGCCGCACCGTGGAGTCCGGCCCGATCAAGGGCACCGGGCGCACCGCCGAGGACCTGCTGGACAAGGACCACGCCGAGAACGTGATGATCGTGGACCTGGTCCGCAACGATCTCGGCCGGGTCTGCGCCACCGGATCGGTGACCGTGCCCGCACTCTGCGCGATCGAGCCGCACCCGGGGCTGGTCCACCTCGTCTCCACCGTGCGCGGGGAACTGGCGGCGTCGGCCGGCTGGGCGGAGCTGTTCGCCGCCACCTTCCCGCCCGGTTCGGTCACCGGCGCCCCCAAGCACAGCGCCCTGCGGATCATCGAGGCCCTGGAGACCGCGCCGCGCGGGCCGTACTGCGGCGGCGTCGGCTGGGTGGACGCCGACCGGGGGACGGGGGAACTGGCGGTCGGTATCCGTACGTTCTGGATCGAGCGGGACGCCCCCGGCGGACCGGTGCTGCGCTTCGGTACGGGAGCCGGGATCACCTGGGGGTCCGACCCCGACCGGGAGTGGGAGGAGACCGAGTTGAAGGCGCGCAGGCTGCTCGCGGTAGCGTCGGGATCCTACGAGGCGACCGGAGGGAAGACACGATGAAGATCTGGCTCGACGGGACACTGCGGGACGAGGACGGCGCGAGGGTCTCCGTCTTCGACCACGGCCTCACGGTCGGCGACGGGATCTTCGAGACCCTCAAGGCCCGGCGGGGCAGCGCCTTCGCCCTCACCCGCCACCTGGAGCGGCTCACCACCTCGGCCCGCGCCTTCGGGCTGCCCGAGCCCGACCTGGAGGAGATCCGCCGGGCCTGCGCCGCCGTCCTGGAGGCCAACCCCGTCGAGCTCGGCCGGCTGCGCATCACCTACACCGGCGGCATCTCCCCGCTCGGCTCCGACCGCGGCCAGGCCCGCCCCACCCTCGTGGTCGCGCTGACGGAAACGCCCGCGCACGCCACCGCCACCGCGGCGGTGACCGTCCCCTGGGTCCGCAACGAGCGCGGCGCGCTGGCCGGCGTGAAGTCCACCTCTTATGGCGAGAACGTCATGGCGCTGTCCCGCGCCCACCAACAGGGCGCCACCGAGGCGCTGTTCGCCAACACCGTGGGCCAGCTGTGCGAGGGCACCGGATCCAATGTCTTCGTCGCCCTGGACGGGGAGCTGCACACCCCGCCGCTGTCCTCGGGCTGCCTGGCGGGCATCACCCGCGCCCTGGTCCTGGAGTGGGTCGGCGCCAAGGAGACGGACCTGCCGCTGGACGTCCTGGAGCGGGCCGACGAGATCTTCCTGACCTCGACGCTGCGCGACGTACAGGCCGTCACCCGCATCGACGGGCGTCAACTGACCCAGGAGCCCGGCCCGTTGACGGCCGAGGCGATGCGGGTGTTCGCGGCCCGCGTCGGCGCCGACCCCGATCCGAGCTGACGGCGGTCGGGGATCTCGCGGGAGGGTAGAACCTCTTCGTGACGACGACGCTGAGACCCATCGGGGCCGAGGAGCGCACGCCCGGCGGCGGCCGCGCCCGCTCGTATGACATCTGTGTCAACAGCCGCCCGGTGGGCGTGATCCAGCTGGCCACCGACGAGGCGTTCGGGCCCCGGGCCGGCCGGATCGTGCGCCTGGGCGTGGCCCAGGGCGACCGGCGGCGCGGGCGCGGCACGGTCGCCGCGCTCGCCGCCGAGGAAGTCCTGCGCTCCTGGGGCTGCCGCAGTGTGGAGGCCTCCGTCCCGGCGGATGCCGCCACCGCCCTGCATCTGGCCGCGGCCCTCGGCTACGCCGAGCGCAACCGCAACATGGCCAAGACGCTGCCCGCCGCGCCGCCGCGCCTGCCCGAGGGCAGCGAGGGGCGGCCGATGACCGCGCGGGAGTTCGGGCCGTGGTGGGAGCACGCCCAGGCCGAGTACGAGCGCGAGTGGCGCGAGCGCGGGCTGGATGCCGAGCAGGCGCGCGCCAAGGCCGACGCGGACGGCTCCGAGGGCCTGCCCGACGGCCTGGCCACGCCCGGCGCCCTGCTCAGCGTGCTCACTCACCACGGCACGGCGGTCGGCACGCTGTGGGTGGCGCTGCGCCCGCAGGAGGAGCCCGGTGCGTACGTCTACGACGTCGAGGTGCCCCAGGAGCACCGCGGCCGCGGCCACGGGCGCTCCCTGATGCTGCTGGCCGAGGCGCAGGCGCTGCAGCACGGCCTGCGCCGTCTCGGTCTGAACGTCTTCGCCGGCAACACCACGGCGCTGCGGCTCTACATCTCGCTCGGCTACGAACCGACCGAGTACCACCTCTCCAAGCCGCTCCTGTAGCCCACCGGGCCGCAGGAGCGGGCCGCTCAGCCCGCCAGCAGGCGGTCGGCGATCTCCTGGATGCGGGCGCGCAGGCCGTCCTGGCTCTTGCCGCCGTCCAGGCGCTCGCCGTCGATCACGTACGTCGGCGTGCCGGTGACCTTGATCGCCTTGCCCTCGGCCTGGTCCGCGTCCACGATCAGCAGGTGCCTGCCGTCGATCAGCGCGGTGTCCATCTCCTCGGCGTCCAGGCCCAGTTCGCCGGCCACCTCCAGCAGCACCTGCTCTCCGCGCTTGGCCAGCTCCTCGGTGCGCGCCAGTACGGCTTCCACGTACGGCCATCCCTGGCCCTGCTCGAAGGCCTCCTCGGCGGCCTGGGCGGCGGCGTAGGAGTGCTTGTGCTTCTCCAGCGGGAAGTGGCGCAGCCGGATCTCCAGCCGGTCGCCGTAGTGCTCGCGCAGCGCGCGCAGGTCCTCCAGCGCGCTGAAGCAGTCCGGGCACTGCAGCTCGCACCACACGTCCAGGACGGCGGGGGCGGGACGGGCGGCGGAGGGGGACGTGACGTCGTTCATGGGGTCAGTCTCCCAGCCCCCGCCGCGGCCGCCGAACCAGGACCTGCGGAGGAGCTGGACCCCGAGATGTCCCTGAGCCCGCCCCGGAACATGGCCGTCGCGGCGCCGGACGGTGCAGGATGGAAGGCAGAGCAGGACGCAAGGAGCTGTTTCCACCGGCAGGAGGACCGGATGCTGCTGACCTCGACCGTCTGCGCCGCGGTGTCGGCGGCGGGCCTGGGCATCGCCGCGCTGACGGCGTACCGCAAGCGCTTCCTGGCCGCGACCCGCATCGCCGCCTATTCGCTGGTTCCCCTCGGCCTGGTGATGACCGGAGTCGTCGACTGGGTCGCGGGCCTGGTCTTCAAGCCCACGGTGTGGGCGGGCTTCGGCGTGCTGGCGGTGTCCGTGGTGCTGTTCATGATCAGTAGAGCGGTGGAGCGGCGTACGGGCCGCAAGGAGCGCGGCATCGAGGCGACGGCTCCCCAGGCGGTGGCTCCGGCGGCCTCGGCGCCCTCGCTGGGCGGCGGCCGCAGGTCCGCGCAGCCGCAGGCCAAGGCCGGCGGCAAGAGCGGCGGCAGTGCCGCGGCCCAGGGCGGTGCTCCCACGGATGACTTCTCGGACATCGAAGCGATCTTGAAAAAGCACGGGATCTGATGAACTCCCGTTGCTGAGGGGCTTATTGGTCATTCACCGTCGATCGGCTGCGTCATCATCGGCGCGAGATGAACGACGAGTGCGCCGTGACCCGGGAAGACGCCCCGGTCCCCGTTCCCGAGCCGCGCGGCTGCCTTTTCGCGCTGTCCCAGCCGCCGCTGATGCTCTTCCTCGCCGTGATCGGAGCCCTGCTCCTGATCGGCGCCGTGCACGACCTGTTCCTGCTGTGAGGCCACGGGAGATACGACGGCGCGGGAGGGTGCCGGACGCGGGTGGCAGGGCCCTGCCGCCTCAGCCCGCGGCCTCCCGCCGCCGTGCCCGGTAGGCGGCGACATGCAGGCGATTGCCGCAGGTGCGGCTGTCGCAGTAGCGCCGGGAGCGGTTGCGCGAGAGGTCGACGAAGGCGTGCCGGCAGTCCGGCGCCTCGCAGCGCCGCAGCCGCTCGCGCTCACCGGCGACGACCAGGAAGGCCAGCGCCATCCCGCCGTCGGCCGCCAGGTGGTCGGCGACCGAGGCGCCCGGCGCGAAGTAGTGGACGTGCCAGTCGTGCCCGTCGTGGTCGGTCAGCTGCGGTGTCGTCCCGGCGGACGCGACCAGGGTGTTGACCAGCTCGGCGGCGCTGCGGTTGTCGGGTGCGGCGAAGACCTGCGCGAACCGCGCGCGTACGGCCCGTACGGCGGCCAGATCGCGCTCGCCGAGCGTGCCCACGTCACTGATGCGGTGGCGTGCGACGAACTCCCGCAGCCCTGGCAGGTCGCGCAAGGTGTCCGGGGCGCCGGGGGAGTCGCCCTCGGGGGCGCTGTTGAGGAGGTCGACGACCGCGTCGAGTGCGTACCGGGTGTCATGGGTGATCATCACGGTTCGCTCCCTGGCCGGGTGGGGCGGGCGGGCGCCGCCCCGGTGTCCTTGCCGAATGGTCGCCGACTCTAGCGCTTCCAACAAGCCTCGGCGCCGTCTCCGCGATGACTGTGCGGTGACGGCGCCGAGGTGTGCCGTATGAACTTGTCGGTCCTGCGCCGTCTCCCCGAGTCGGACGGTCGCGGGTTGGTGAGCTGGGTGGTGCGGGGCGGTGCTGTGGTGCCTCTCAGCTCTCCGCGAGGATGTGCGAGAGCTCGGTGTCGAGATCGAAGTGACGGTGTTCCGTCCCCGGTGGGACCGCGGCATCGGTCCTCTTCAGGAACGATTCCAGGGCTCGCGCCGGGGCCTCCAGGAGGGCTTCGCCTTCCGGTGAGCTCAAGGCGATGCAGACCACGCCCTGTCCGTGGCTCCGGGACGGCCAGACGCGGACGTCTCCGGTGCCGGTGGGCCGGTGCAGGCCCTCGGCGAGGAGGTCGCGGGCGAAAACCCACTCCACGGTCTCCTCGGCTCCGGTGTGGAAGGTGGCGTGCACGGCATATGGATCGGCCGTGTCATACCGCAGGCCCGCGGGTACAGGCAGTGATGACTCGCTCGACACAACGAGGCGCAGGTGCAGCTCGCAGCTGACCGTGGTGTTCATAAGCGCCAGGGCCTTTCGCTCAGTGTGCGCTCGGGGATTCGCACGTCGGCGAAATCGACATGCCACCTACGGTGCCGTTGTAAACCCCTCTGAGGGTTTTGGGTGGCTTCAGGTACCTCTTACGGCGGAGTTCCGGCTCCTCCTTCTCGGCCATTTCGGGGGCATGTCCGCTGGGGTAGGTTGGGTGTCATGAATACGGAGCGTGACGGGCGACCGGGGGTCGCCACGGGGGACGCCGCGACTGCCGAGCAGCCGCTCGGATCGAGGGCCCCGCATTTCATCAAGCGGTCCAGGCCGCTGCACCTGAGCTGGCAGGTCGGCGTCTTCGTCGTCGGCCTCGCGGTAGTGGTCGCGGGCATCATCATGCTGCCGCTGCCCGGTCCCGGCTGGCTGGTGATCTTCGCCGGTATGGCGATCTGGGCGACCGAGTTCGTCTGGGCGCAGCTGGTGCTGCGCTGGACCAAGCGCAAGGTCACCGAGGCCGCACAGAAGGCGCTGGACCCCAGGGTGCGGCGGCGGAACATCATCCTGACGTCCATCGGCGTCGTGATCATCGCGGCGGTGCTCGCGGTGTACATCTGGAAGTTCGGCTTCGAGATGCCCTGGAACGTCGGCGAGTAGCGCGGGCCGCCCGCCGGGAGCCGGCGGGTGGTCACAAGAGGCCTCTGACATGGGGTAATGTTGGTCGTGCGCCAGGGGGAAACCCCCGGAGCGGCCGGGGCGATTAGCTCAGTGGGAGAGCGCTTCGTTCACACCGAAGAGGTCACTGGTTCGAACCCAGTATCGCCCACCCCGTGACGAGGGCCCGGAGGCTTGAAGCCTCCGGGCCCTTGGCGTAGTTGGGGAGTTGTTGACCTACGGGCGGCACACTGAGGCCATGGCCCAGAGGTTGCGCGCTCTGCACCGCTACCGCTTCCGCAGCGTGTGGCTGCTGGATGCCCCGCCCGCCGTTGTTTACGCCGTACTGGAGCGGGCCGAGGCGTATCCGCGGTGGTGGCCGCAGGTGCGGCAGGTGGACGCGGACGGCGCACGCGGCGGGACGGCGCGCTTTCGGTCGCTGCTGCCCTACGACCTGGTCGTCAGTGCGCGCGAGACGCGGCGCGACCCCCGGGCGGGGGTGCTGGAGATCGCGATGCGCGGGGACCTGGAGGGCTGGGCGCGCTGGACGGTGGCGGCGCGCGGGGACGGCACCCGGGCGCTGTTCGAGCAGGAGGTCACGGCGCGCAAGCCCCTGCTGCGCAGGATGGCGCTCCCCGGCAGACCGCTGTTCCGGGCCAACCACGCACTGATGATGCGCGGCGGGCGGCGCGGGCTGATCTCCTGGCTCGCCGACGCCGGTCCGTGGCGGCCCGCGGACCAGGGGCGAGGGATTTGAACGAAGGGCCCGGCGGGCTGTATTGTTCAACTCGTTCGCGGGGAAACCCCGACAACACCCGGGCGATTAGCTCAGTGGGAGAGCGCTTCGTTCACACCGAAGAGGTCACTGGTTCGAACCCAGTATCGCCCACCGGGACCGAAGGCCGGGCCGCCAACAGGCGGCCCGGCCTTCGGCGTATCCGCTCCTCGTGCGCGAAATCCCGCCCGGCGGGCCGCGGTTGGTCAGGCGGCGGCGGGCAGGTCCGGGCGCAGCGGCCAGTGCGGGTCCACCGGCTCGGCCGTGCCGTTGCGGGCGAACCACGCCTCCAGGCCGCGGGCCTGCGCGGCGTGCCAGACCGCCTGCAGGGTGTGGAGTTCGGCCGCGTTCAGGCGCTCCAGCCGGGCGGCGAAGCGGCGGCCTAGGGCGCGGACGACCTCCAGTGCGGCGATGGCGTCGGCGGCCGCCTCGTGGGCGCCGGTCAGCTCGACCCCGTAGTGCGCGCACAGGTCGGTGAGGGTGCGGCGGCCCTTGCGGTAGCGGTCCAGGTGCTTGTCCAGGACGCGCGGGTCCAGGACGCACAGCGAGCAGGTGCCCAGGTAGTGGGCGAGGGAGGTGGCGCGGTGCCGCTTCAACTCCCGGTCCAGGAGCGTGAGGTCGAAGGGGGCGTTCATCACGACCAGCGGGCGTCCGGCCAGCGACTGCGCGGCCAGGGCCCGGCCGATCTCCTCCATCACCGGCGCCGGCCAGCGGCCGTGCCGGGCCAGGTGCTCATCGGTCAGGCCGTGTACGGCGGTCGCCGCCTCGGGGACCTCCACGCCCGGATTGACCAGCCAGCGGGTGACGCGCGGTACGGCACGGGGCGTTTCCTGGACGACGAGGGCGGCGGAGACGATCCGATCTCGTTCGACGTCGATTCCGGTCGTTTCGGTGTCGAATGAGGCCAGCGGGCCGTCGTACCAGCACGGCATGTTCACAACTCCTCGCGCTCGTGCGGTGGATGGCCGGATGGCGACCACCCGAGCTGGTGATACCCGGGGCTTCCGCTTGTCGAACCGCCTTTGTTTGTTGACCACTTGGGGCGGTGACAAGACAAGAGGCGGGCCATTGCGCATCGAGCGGTCCGACGGAAAGAAATGCGGACGCACTGCGAAAGTATTCGATCGGCCGATCCCGGAAGGCACTTGAGCGATGACGCTCGCGCAGCCCGAACATGGGGGAGCCACCCATGCCGGAGGCTACGGGGGAGGGCCGGCGCCGGCCGCGCCGCTGCGCGGTTCGCTGGCCACCACGGCCTGTATGGAGACGCTTCAGGTGGGCTATCTCCATGCGGTCGCCGCCGCCTCCGGCTGTTCGCTGGCGCAGCCCTTCCCGGACTACGGCATCGACTGGCACGTCAGCCACAGCGCGCCGGGGCACGCCCTGGACGACGAGGTCACCATCAAGGTGCAGCTCAAGTGCACCTACCAGGTCGCCCCGCGGCCCGCGGGGCCGAGCTTCGCCTTCACGCTCGACAACGGCCATCTGGTCAAGCTGGCCCGTACGCCGGTGTCGGTGCACAAGATCCTGGTGGTGATGCTGGTGCCCCGTACCCAGGAGGACTGGCTGCGGGTGAGCCACGACCGCCTCGAACTGCGGCACTGCTGCTACTGGACCAACCTCGCCGGCCAGGAAGTGACCGGCAGACACCGGACCACTGTGCGCATCCCGACAGCGCGGACCTTCGACGACCGCGCGCTCTGCGAGATCATGACGCGGGTCGGGGCGGGAGGGAGACCGTGATGCACCGGCCGACCGACGAGTACGGCCCCGGGCGCGACCCGAGGCCCGTGGACCCCGGGCAGCTCGACCCCGCGGTGCTCATCGCGCTGCTGGGCCGGCACGGCTGGCGGCGCAGGGGCGGCGGCAGTGGCCACTACACCCGCTGGACGCCGCCGGGCGGGGTGGGCGGTACGAGCCTGCTGGTGCCGCACGCCCGTACCTTCCCCGACAGCGAGGACCTGCTGGCCGAGGCGCTGGACGCGCTCGCGCACAGCGCCGCGCCCTCCGCACGCGAGGTGCTGGTGGGGCTGGCGGTGCCCAGTGACGAGGTGCGCTGGCAGCGGGAGATCCCCGACGACGGGCTGGGCGCCGCGCCGTGGGTGGCCCAGGAGCAGCTGCGCTCGGCCGCGCGGGCGATGCTGATCGCCGGGGCGCTGGGCACGCACGGCCGCGCGGGCTTCTACGGGGCCCGGCACAAGCGCAAGGCCGAGGCGTTCCTGGGCGAGGTGCTGGTGGGCCCGGCGCCCGCGGGGCGGCAGCTGACCGCGTACGTCCCGGTGGCGGCGGGGCGCGGTGCGGTGGCCGGGCTCCAGCGCGCGCTGCACGCGGCCCGCGACGCGACCGACTACCAGCGGGCGACCGGCGGGATGGAGGCCTTCGACGCGGCCGTGGAGCTGGGGGTGTGCCACGAGCTGGCGGAGTCGCTGATCGCGCTGGTGCGGGATGCCGAGGGGGTGCGGATCTCGGTGGAGTGGTCGCCGGCGGCGGGGCCGGCGCCGGGCTTCTCGGTCCGGCCCGAGCCGGTGGAGTTCTCGCCCGGGGACCTGCCCGCGCTCCAGCAGGCCGCGCGGCGCTTCGTACGCGAGGAGCCCTCGCTGCCGGTGCGGGTGACCGGCGCCGTGGTGCGGATGCGGCGGGAGCGTCCCGGCGGGCCCGGCGCGGTGCGGCTGCGGGTGATCGGCGGGGCCGATGTGGTGCAGGTGCGGGTGGCGCTGGAGGAGGAGGACTACCGCATCGCCGGCCACGCCCACCTGGTGGGCCTGCCGATCAGGGTGAGCGGGCGGCTGGAGAGCCGGGGCGGCTTCCGCCGGATCACCGGGGCCTCGGACGTGACGCCCGTACAGGTCGACGACGCCGAGCGGGACCGGCTGCTGAAGTCGCTGCAGGAGAATCTCGGGTTCTTCCAGGAGGCGTGCGGCGGCCCGCTGGCCGAGGAGTGAGTCCGTAGGAGAGGCGGGTGTGCCGCGACCGTTTAGCGGTGGGGACCGGTGGCTCGGTACGATTCGGCTGCACAGCGATCGCTGTCGTGCCAGAAACATGAGTCAGGAGAGACCGGTGTCAGACGTCCGTGTGACCATCCAACGCGATTCCGAGCGGGAAGAACGCGTGGTGACCACGGGCACTACGGCCGCCGACCTCTTCCAGGGCGAGCGCTCCGTCGTGGCCGCGCGGGTGGCCGGGGAGCTCAAGGACCTGGCGTACGAGATCGCCGACGGCGAGGTGGTCGAGCCCGTCGAGATCACCAGCGAGGACGGTCTGAACATCCTGCGGCACTCCACCGCGCACGTGATGGCCCAGGCCGTGCAGGAGCTGTTCCCGGAGGCCAAGCTCGGCATCGGCCCGCCCATCAAGGACGGCTTCTACTACGACTTCGACGTCGCGGAGCCGTTCACCCCCGAGGACATCAAGCGCATCGAGAAGAAGATGCAGGAGATCCAGAAGCGGGGGCAGAAGTTCTCGCGCCGGGTCACCACCGACGAGGACGCCCGCGTGGAGCTGGCGGACGAGCCGTACAAGCTCGAGCTGATCGGCCTCAAGGGCAACGCCGCGCAGGCCGCCGACGGCGCGGACGCCGAGGTGGGCGCCGGCGAGCTGACCATCTACGACAACCTCGACTCCAAGACGGGCGAGCTGTGCTGGAAGGACCTGTGCCGCGGTCCGCACCTGCCCTCCACCCGCGTCATCCCCGCCTTCAAGCTGATGCGCTCGGCCGCCGCGTACTGGCGCGGCAGCGAGAAGAACAAGCAGCTCCAGCGGATCTACGGCACCGCCTGGCCGACCAAGGACGAGCTCAAGGCGTACCTGGACTTCCTCGTGGAGGCCGAGAAGCGCGACCACCGCAAGCTGGGCGCCGAGCTGGACCTGTTCTCCTTCCCCGAGGAGCTGGGCCCGGGCCTTGCGGTCTTCCACCCCAAGGGCGGCGTCGTCCGCAAGGTGATGGAGGACTACTCGCGCCGGCGGCACGAGGTCGCGGGCTACGAGTTCGTGAACACCCCGCACATCTCGAAGGAGAAGCTCTTCGAGATCTCCGGGCACCTGCCGCACTACGGGGAAGCCATGTTCCCCGCGATCGAGTTCGACGAGCAGAACTACCGCCTCAAGGCGATGAACTGCCCGATGCACAACCTGATCTTCAAGTCGCGCGGCCGGTCCTACCGTGAACTGCCGCTGCGCCTCTTCGAGTTCGGCACGGTCTACCGTTACGAGAAGTCCGGCGTGGTGCACGGCCTGACCCGCTCGCGCGGCTTCACCCAGGACGACTCGCACATCTACTGCACCAAGGAGCAGATGGCCGAGGAGCTCGACAAGCTCCTCACCTTCGTCCTGGACCTGCTGCGCGACTACGGCCTGAACGAGTTCGAGCTGGAGCTGTCGACCCGCGACGACTCCGACAAGTTCATCGGCTCGGACGAGGACTGGGCGGAGGCCACCGAGGCGCTGCGCCAGGCGGCCGAGAAGCAGGGCCTGCCGCTGGTCCCGGACCCGGGCGGCGCCGCGTACTACGGCCCCAAGATCTCGGTGCAGGCCAAGGACGCCATCGGCCGGTCCTGGCAGATGTCCACGCTCCAGGTCGACTTCAACCAGCCCAAGCGGTTCGGCCTGGAGTACACCGCGGCGGACGGCTCGCGCCAGCAGCCCGTCATGCTGCACCGCGCGCTGTTCGGCTCCATCGAGCGGTTCTTCGGCGTGCTGCTGGAGCACTACGCGGGAGCCTTCCCCGCGTGGCTGGCGCCGGTGCAGGCGGTCGGCATCCCCATCGGTGACGCGCACGTCGGATTCCTGGAGGAGTTCGCCGCCAAGGCGAAGGCCGCCGGGCTGCGGGTCGAGGTGGACGCCTCTTCCGACCGCATGCAGAAGAAGATCCGCAACCACCAGAAGGCCAAGGTCCCCTTCATGATCATCGCGGGTGACGAGGACATGGCCAACGGTGCCGTCTCCTTCCGTTACCGCGACGGCTCCCAGGAGAACGGCATTCCGGTCGACGACGCCATCGCGAAGATCGTGAAGGTCGTCGAGGAGCGCGTACAGGTCTGAGCCGGTCCGCGGACCACACCGTGCACAGGGCCCCGGGGTCACCCCGGGGCCCTGTGCCGTACCGGTGAAGTCATATGCTGCGTTTCATGACGACAGAGCCGGAGCAGCAGATCGGAGTGGGCACACAGGACGCCTTCCAGCGACTGTGGACGCCTCATCGGATGGCCTACATCCAAGGGGAGAACAAGCCGAGCGGCCCGGGGGCCGACGACGGCTGCCCCTTCTGCTCGATCCCGGCGAAATCGGATGAGGACGGGCTGGTGATCGCGCGCGGCGAGTACGTGTACGCGGTGCTCAACCTCTACCCGTACAACGGCGGCCACTTGATGGTGGTGCCCTACCGCCATGTCGCCGACTACACCGAGCTGGACGGGCCGGAGACCGCGGAGCTGGCCGAGCTGACCAAGCGGGCGATGGCCGCGCTGCGCACCGCCTCCGGGGCGCACGGCTTCAACATCGGCATGAACCAGGGCGCGGTGGCCGGCGCCGGGATCGCGGCCCATCTGCACCAGCACGTCGTCCCCCGCTGGGGCGGTGACACCAATTTCATGCCGGTGGTCGGGCACACCAAGGTGCTGCCGCAGCTGCTGGCCGACACCCGCAAGATGCTGGCGGACGCCTGGCCGGTGTAGCGGGCGGCGGAGGGGGAGGGGCCGAGGATACGCAGACCTGGGCCCCGTCACCCAAAAATCGGATAAATCGCCCCCTGTCCGGCCGGTTGCCTCTCTAATGGTGGGGTGACCTTCCTTACCGATGTCCGCCGCCGCAGGCGGCTCCCCGTGCGGTCCGGGCGCCGGACCGCCCTGTGGGCCGCCGCCTGGGCCCTGGTGGCGGCCGGCTGCGGCACCACGGAGCTCAAGGCCGCCGAGCGCAGCCCCGCGCCGCACCCGCCGTCCAAGGCCGCCGAGCCGGGGCTGGCGGGCATGCCGCCCCTGCTGGACGAGCGCGACGTCTACGCCGCGGACCGGCCCAACCAGCTCGCGCCGCAGGTGAAGAACTTCCCCTCGCGGGTGTACGTGCCCAACACCGCCTCGAACACCGTCAGCGTCATCGACCCGAAGACGTACAAGGTCATCGAGACGATCCCGGTGGGCGTGCAGCCGCAGCACGTCGTGCCCTCCTGGGACCTGAAGACGCTGTGGGTGAACAACAACCGCGGGCACGACCTGACGCCGATCGATCCGGCAACGGGCAAGAAGGGCAAGCCCGTTGACGTCCATGACCCGTACAACCTCTACTTCACTCCGAACGGGAAGTACGCGGTCGTGATGGCCTCCATGGACAAGGAGCTGGTCTTCCGCGACCCGAAGACCATGGCGGTGCGCAAGACCGTTCCGGTGACCTGCGCCGGGGTCAATCACGCGGACTTCTCCCCGGACGGGAAGTACTTCATCGTCTCCTGCGAGTTCTCCGGGGAGCTGCTGAAGGTCGACACCGAGAAGATGAAGGTCGTCGGGCAGCAGAAGCTGCCGTTCCAGGGCGCGATGCCGCAGGACGTGAAGATCGCGCCGGACGGCCGGGCCTGGTACGTGGCCGACATGATGGCCGACGGGATGTGGGTGCTGGACGGCGACACCTTCTCCAAGCCCCGGCTGCTGCCCACCGGCAAGGGCTGCCACGGCCTCTACGTCAGCCGCGACTCCCGGCGCATGTACGTCTCCAACCGGGGTGAGGGGTCCGTCTCGCTGCTGGACTTCAAGAGCGGGAAGCTCACCGGCAAGTGGCACATCCCCGGCGGTGGCAGCCCCGACATGGGCGGGGTCTCCGCGGACGGCAAGGTGCTGTGGCTGTCGGGCCGTTACGACGCCGAGGTGTACGCCATCGACACCGCCAGCGGCAAGACGCTGGCCAAGATCCCGGTGGGCCAGGGCCCGCACGGCCTGGCGGTCTACCCCCAGCCGGGCCGCTACTCACTGGGCCACACCGGGATCTTCCGCTAGGGCCTGTCGTCACAGTCCCGTCTGCCTGGCGACGCCTGGCACGCACGCTCGCCGCGTTGTCGGGCTCACCCCGGTACACCCGGTACCGGGGCGACCCTCCGCCTTGCGAGAGCGCTCGGCATCCGTAGAACGATGCAAAGAGCCGAGAGGCAGCTCGCGAAGCGAGCGGAGTGCACCAGACGCCGCCGGGCCCGCCCTCCGGGCGAACGACGGGACTTTGACGACAGGCCCTAGGACACTAGGCGTTGTACTCGTCGGCCTTCGTCGGCACCGCCTGCTGCACTGCGCCGCTGAGGACCAGCGAGCGGCTGGTGAAGCGCTGGGTGTCCACGCCGTTCTCCTCCAGCACGCTCAGCGCCGCGGAGTGCACCACGCGCAGCACCGGTGTCGCGGCGCGCAGTGCGTCGTCCGCCATGAAGCGGTGCCGCCAGGGCTTGTCGGCCCAGGCGTGGCGCAGCCCGAACGGCTCGGGGAGGGTCAGCTTGCCGCCCAGGAAGTCCAGGACCGGAGGGAACCACGTCAGCGGCGCGCGGGCGGCGAGGCGTACGACCTCCTCCGGGCCGATCAGCGGCAGCGTGCGGGTGCGGGTCTCCCAGAACTTGATGGTCTTGGGCGTAGAGACGGTCTTGGGGCTCGGCTTGCCCATGAACAGCGAGTGCACCGGGCCCAGGGCGTGGCCGGTCACCTCGATGCGCAGCGTCTCGTGGAGGACCGTGACCGTGATCATGAGCGTGATCACCAACTGGCCGTCCCAGAGGACGAACTGGACGCCCAGGTAGTGGCGGTTGCCGCTGCCGAACTGCTGCTCGTTGCAGATCCGCTCTATCTCGTGGCCGCGTACCTGGTAGGCGTCCATGGCCGAGCCGCCGGGCCGGGAGACCGACTTGGCGTTCTCGCCGACCGGCGCGACCACCCAGTGGCGTACCGACGGGGTCGGGAAGCCGCCGGTGTGCAGCGGGGAGCGCTCCAGCTGGCGCAGCCGGTCGTGGATGACCTTGGCGACGTCCCAGCTGCGGAAGGGGTGGATGTCCGATCCCGGCTTGGCGGGCTTGAGTTCCTCGGCCATCTGCCAGCTGCCCCAGCGCGTGCCCATGCCCAGTATCCCGTTGGGGCCCGCGTAGAAGACGACGTTGCTCTGCTGCTCGGCGGTGAGCTTGGCGAGGTTCTGGCGCAGGCGCTCGGCGGCGGTCTGGTTGGGGTCCTGGGGCACCGCCTCGGGGATCTTGGCGCCCACCCCGCCGCCCTCCAGCAGGCTCTTCCACGCGTCGCGCATATCGGTGGCGGTGCGCTCGCAGATCCGCTTGGCCCACCACCAGCCGATCACCGGGGCGATGACCATGGCGCGCAGATAGACCGACCAGAAGCCGCCGAACGGCAGCTTGATCAGGAAGACCACGGCCAGGACGGCCACCGCCAGCAGCAGCGCGACGCCCAGCGCCGAGGTGCCCTTGCCGCCGGACCTGGACAGGGACTTCTTGAGCTGGAAGGCGCCCAGCCACAGCAGTACGCCGGGCAGGAACAGCAGCCCGAACACCACCATCAGCACGGTGAGTTTGGTGTCGCGCTGCTTGCGGATGCGGGTGGCGGCCAGGCAGTGCTCGACCACGGTCTGCGGCTCGGTGCCGAAGGACTGGATGAGTGCCCCGCGCCCGCCGCCGAGCATGCGTACCTGTACGGCGCGGGAGAAGGCCTCGCCGAGGTTGGGCTGCAGCAGCGAGAGCTTGGGCTTTTTGATGTCGGACTTGTAGGAGCCGGTGTCGGCCTTGGTGATGTCGGCCAGGTCGCTGTCGCGGTACGCCGCCGAAGCCAGGGCCTGGGTCGCCGCTGTCTGTCCGGCCCCGCCGGAGAGCGGGACCTGTGCCCCTGGACTGAAGTCGAAGCCGTCTGCCACTCACGCCCCCATCGCCGCGCGCATCCGATGATGCGGCTCTTCCCAACTTCCCTGCTACCGCCCACGGCACACCAGCTGCGCTGCGCACTCAGCGTACAGCTGTCGTCGCCCGCAAGGGAGTTGAGGGCGACGACAGCTGACGGTCCGTTAACTATGTTCCGTTTTCCGCCTTTTCGAGGGTTTCGCGGATCTTCGTGGCGAGCTGCGGGGGCATCGGTTCGTGCCGCGCGTAGCTGCGGTTGAAGCGTCCCGTACCGTGCGACAGCGAGCGCAGGTCCACGGCGTACCGGCCGATCTCTATCTCCGGCACCTCGGCGCGGATGAAGGTGCGGCCCGCCCCGGACTGCTCGGTGCCCACCACCCGGCCGCGCCGGCCCGACAGATCGCTCATCACCGCGCCGACGTAGTCGTCCGAGACCAGCACCGTCACCTCGGCGACCGGCTCCAGCAGATGGATACGGGCGTCCGCGGCGGCCTCGCGCAGCGCCAGGGCGCCCGCCGTCTGGAACGCCGCGTCCGAGGAGTCCACCGAGTGCGCCTTGCCGTCCAGCAGCGTGACCCGGACGTCGACGAGGGGGTACCCGGCGGCGACGCCCTTGGCCGCCTGGGCGCGTACGCCCTTCTCCACGGACGGGATGAACTGCCGGGGCACCGCGCCGCCCACGACCTTGTCCACGAACTCGATGCCCGAGCCGCCCGGCAGCGGCTCCACCTCGATCTCGCAGATGGCGTACTGGCCGTGGCCGCCGGACTGTTTGACGTGCCGGCCGCGCCCGGCCGACTTCGCGCCGAAGGTCTCGCGCAGCGACACCTTGTGTGTCACCGTGTCCACCTGGACGCCGTAGCGCGACCGCAGCCGCTCCAGCGCCACGTCCACATGCGCCTCGCCCAGGCACCACAGCACCACCTGGTGGGTGTCCGGGTTCTGCTCCAGACGCATCGTCGGATCCTCCGCGACCAGCCGGGACAGGCCCTGGGAGAGCTTGTCCTCGTCCGGTTTGCTGTGCGCCTGGATGGCCACCGGCAGCAGCGGGTCCGGCATGTCCCAGGGCTCCATCAGCAGCGGCGCGTCCTTGGCCGAGAGGGTGTCGCCGGTCTCGGCGCGCGAGAGCTTGGCCACACACGCCAGATCGCCCGCGATCGCCTTGGACAGCTGGCGCTGCTGCTTGCCGAAGGGCGCGGACAGCGCGCCGATCCGCTCGTTTGCTTCGTGGAAGGAGCGGCCCTGGTGACCGCGGTCGGTCAGGCCGTGCCCGGAGACGTGCACCGTCTCGTCCGGGCGCAGGGTGCCGGAGAAGACCCGTACCAAAGACAGCCGCCCGACATACGGGTCGGAGGAGGTCTTGACCACCTCGGCCACCAGCGGCCCGTCCGGATCGCAGGTCAGCTGCGGGCGCGGCTTGCCGTCCGGGGTCGTCACCGCGGGCGCCTGGCGCTCGGCCGGGGTGGGGAAGCCGCCGGTGACCAGCTCCAGCAACTCGACCGTGCCCAGGCCCTGTTTGGTGCCCTCGGCCGCGGGGGCGGCGGCCAGGACGGGGTGGAAGGTGCCGCGCGCGACGGCGGTCTCCAGGTCCTCGACCAACGTTTTCACGTCGATCTCCTCGCCGCCCAGATAGCGGTCCATGAGGGACTCGTCCTCGCTCTCGGAGATGATCCCCTCGATGAGCCGGTTGCGGGCCTCCTCGATCAGCGGGAGCTCGTCCTCCTGGGGCGCGCGCTCGGTGCGTACGCCGGAGGAGTAGTCGAAGACGCGCTGCGAGAGCAGGCCGATCAGGCCGTGCACCGGAGCGTGCCCGTCGGCGCCCGCCTGTCCGTACAGCGGCAGGTACAGCGGGAGTACGGCGTCGGGGTCGGCGCCCCCGAAGTTCTCCCGGCAGATCCGGGTCATCTCGTCGAAGTCGGCGCGGGCCGCCTCGAGATGGGTGATGACCAGCGCGCGCGGCATGCCGACCGCCGCGCACTCGTCCCACACCATGCGGGTGGCGCCGTCCACGCCGTCCGCCGCCGAGACGACGAAAAGGGCCGCGTCCGCCGCGCGCAGACCGGCCCTCAACTCCCCGACGAAATCGGCGTACCCGGGGGTGTCCAGCAAATTCACCTTGATCCCGCCCCAGTCCACGGGGACCAGGGAGAGCTGCACCGAACGCTGCTGCCGGTGCTCGATCTCGTCGTAGTCGGAGAGGCAGCCGCCGTCCTCGACCCGGCCCGCCCGGTTGACCGCGCCCGACGCCAGCGCCAGGGCCTCGACCAGGGTCGTCTTCCCGGATCCGCTGTGGCCGACCAGCACCACATTCCGTACGGAGGAGGGCCGGTCGGCCGCCGCTGCCCTGCCGGCGGCTCCTGGGTGTGTGCTCGTCTTCTCGCCCATGTGCCTTGCCTTCCGGTCGACACTCTGCGGTGATTCGAGCTTTCCACCGAGGTCATGGTGCGTCCATACATCGCACACGGGGCGATCGCAGTCCCGGCCGCGTTCCCGGCCAGGATCTTGGCCGAGACCCGTACCGGCCGAGCGGGCCCTGCGGCGGGTGCCCGGACCCGGGCCACCGAGCGGCCCGCAGGTCAGGCGCGGGAGGCGGGCCGCAAACGGGTCGCACCATTGCGCCGTGGTGCGTTCGCGGTGGGCCGGGGCCTCGTGGCTACGATGGGCCAGCCGGTGGCCCCTTGACCGCGCGGCCCGTCACAACCCTCCGGGAAGGCCATGCTGAACAAGTACGCGCGTGCTTTCTTCACGCGTGTTCTCACGCCGTTCGCCGCCCTGCTCATCCGTCTCGGCGTCAGCCCGGACGCGGTCACCCTCGTCGGCACCGGCGGCGTGGTGGCCGGCGCGCTGGTCTTCTACCCGCAGGGCGAGTTCTTCTGGGGCACGATCGTCATCACCCTGTTCGTCTTCTCGGACCTGGTCGACGGCAACATGGCACGGCAGCTGGGCCGCTCCAGCCGGTGGGGCGCCTTCCTGGACTCCACCCTGGACCGGGTCGCCGACTCGGCGATCTTCGGCGGGCTCGCTCTTTGGTACGCGGGGCGCGGCGACAGCCTGATGATGTGCGCCGTATCGATCTTCTGCCTGGCCAGCGGCCAGGTGGTGTCCTACACCAAGGCGCGCGGGGAGAGCATCGGGCTGCCGGTGAACGTGAACGGACTGGTGGAGCGGGCCGAGCGGCTGGTGATCTCCCTGGTCGCCTGCGGCCTGTCCGGACTGCACAAGTTCGGGGTGCCCTGGATCCAGAACCTGCTGCCGATCGCCCTGTGGGCCGTGGCCGTCGGCAGCGCTGTCACCCTCGCTCAGCGGGTGGTGACCGTACGCCGCGAATCGGCCGAGGCCGACGCGATCGCTCAAGGGGGGAACAGCGCGTGACCGACCAGAACACCGGCCGGACCGGCAGGTCGCTGCTGAGCCGGCTCGGCCGGCCGGATACGGACCGGCTCACGGACGGGCTCTACGGCCTGGGCTGGGCCACCGTCAAGAAGCTGCCCGAGCCCGCCGCCGTGGCGCTGGGCCGGCGGATCGCCGACACGGTGTGGAAGCGGCGCGGCAAGGGGGTGCTGCGCCTGGAGTCCAACCTGGCGCGGGTGGTGCCCGACGCCTCGCCGCAGCGCCTCGCCCAGCTCTCCAGGGCGGGGATGCGCTCGTACATGCGCTACTGGATGGAGTCCTTCCGGCTGCCGGCCTGGAGCAAGGACCGCATCCGGGCCGGGTTCACGCCCCAGGACGTGCACCACCTGGAGGACGGGCTCAAGAGCGGGCGCGGGGTGATCCTCGCGCTGCCCCACATGGGCAACTACGACCTGGCGGGGGTGTGGGTCACCACCAAGCTCGGGGTGCCCTTCACCACCGTCGCCGAGCGCCTCAAGCCCGAGACGCTCTACGACCGCTTCGTCGCCTACCGCCAGGGCCTGGGCATGGAGGTGCTGCCGCACACCGGCGGCGCGGCCTTCGGCACCCTGGCCCGGCGGCTGCGGGCCGGCGGCCTGGTCTGCCTGGTCGCCGACCGGGACCTGTCCACCTCCGGGATAGAGGTGAAGTTCTTCGGCGAGGCCACCAAGATGCCGGCCGGGCCCGCGATGCTCGCCGTCCAGACCGGCGCGATGCTGCTGCCCGTCACGCTGTGGTACGACAAGACCCCCATCATGCGCGGCCGGGTGCACCCGGAGATCGAGGTACCGCAGAGCGGCACCCGCGCCGAGAAGGCCGCCGCGATGACGCAGGAGCTGGCCGACGCCTTCGCCTCCGGCATCGCCGAACACCCGGAGGACTGGCACATGCTGCAGCGCCTGTGGCTCGCCGACCTGGAACCGCGCGACCAGGACCGGGGAACGGAGCAGTCTTGAGAATCGGGATCGTCTGTCCGTACTCCTGGGACGTCCCCGGCGGTGTGCAGTTCCACATCCGCGACCTGGCCGAGCACCTGATCCGGCTCGGGCACGAGGTGTCCGTACTCGCCCCGGCGGACGACGGCACGCCGCTGCCGCCGTACGTGGTCTCCGCCGGGCGTGCCGTACCCGTGCCCTACAACGGCTCGGTCGCGCGCCTGAACTTCGGCTTCCTCTCCGCCGCCCGGGTCCGCCGCTGGCTGCACGACGGCGCCTTCGACGTGATCCACATCCATGAGCCGGCCTCGCCCTCGCTCGGCCTGCTGTCGTGCTGGGCGGCGCAGGGCCCGATCGTGGCGACCTTCCACACCTCCAACCCCCGCTCCCGGGCGATGATCGCCGCGTACCCGATCCTGCAGCCCGCGCTGGAGAAGATCAGCGCCCGGATCGCGGTGAGCGAGTACGCGCGGCGCACGCTCGTGGAGCACCTGGGCGGCGACGCGGTGGTCATTCCCAACGGCGTGGACGTCGACTTCTTCGCCAAGGCCGAGCCCAAGGCCGAGTGGCAGGGAAAAACGATCGGCTTCATCGGCCGGATCGACGAGCCGCGCAAGGGACTGCCCGTCCTGATGCGGGCGCTGCCCAAGATCCTGGCCGAGGTGCCGGACGCCCGGCTGCTGGTCGCCGGGCGCGGCGACGAGCGGGAGGCGGTCGCCTCGCTGCCCGCCGAGATGCGCTCGCGGGTGGAATTCCTGGGCATGGTCAGCGACGAGGACAAGGCCCGGCTGCTGCGCAGCGTGGACGTGTACGTCGCGCCCAACACCGGCGGAGAGTCCTTCGGCATCATCCTGGTCGAGGCGATGTCCGCCTCGGCGCCGGTCCTGGCCAGCGATCTGAACGCGTTCGCGCAGGTCCTGGACCAGGGCGAGGCGGGCGAGCTGTTCGCCAACGAGGACGCCGACGCGCTGGCGCGGGCCGCCGTGCGGCTGCTGGGCGACCCCGGGCGCCTCGCCGAGCTGCGCGAGCGCGGCAGCCGGCACGTCCGCCGCTTCGACTGGTCGACGGTGGGCGCGGACATCCTCGCGGTGTACGAGACCGTCACCGACGGCGCTGCCTCGGTGGCGGCCGACGAGCGTACGGGGCTGCGCGCCCGCTGGGGCCTGGCCAGGGACTGAGCGTCCGGCCGCGACACCGGCCGGGGAGCGGCTCGCGCTCCCCGGCCGGCGGGCGCTACAGCATCCACGTGGCCAGATACCGCTGGAACTGCCACAGCGGGCGCTCCAGATGGGAGAAGCGGCCGCTGGAGGGCGCGGGCCGGGCGTCGAGCCCGCGCTGCACCCCGCGCAGCGCCACCAGGTCCTCGCCCTGGATGACCTGGAGCGACTCCCGGGCGCGGGCCAGTTCCTCCTCGGACAGTTCGGTGCCGGGCGGCACCAGCAGCCCGAAGCGCGCCGTATGGCTCCTGGGCCCGGTGGGCAGCCAGCGCGCCCACACCGCCGAGTCCGGCAGCACGGCCACCACGCTCTGCGGGAAGAGGCCGGCCAGCAGCATGCCCTGGGGCGGCTGGGCCTCGGGTGCCTGGGCGAAGGGCGTGAACATCGTGAACCAGCGGCCCTCGCACTCGTCCAGGACCGTGGTGCGGCCGGGCAGCACCGGCTCCAGGGTCTGCGCGTGGGTGCCCATGTGGTGGTAGTTCTCCGAGCCGTTCTCCACCGCCACCTTCCAGTTGGCGGGCACGTCCTGCCACGTCTCGACGGCGACGGTCCGCCACTCCTGGAGCCGGTAGGGCGCCAACCGCTCGTCCAGACCGGCCAGTTGGGGCTCCAGCGGCGCGGCGTCCGGATCCAGGCAGACCATGACGAAGCCCAGCCACTCGCTCACCCGCGCGGCCGGGAGCCGGCACGCGGCCCGGTCAGCGGGGCCGAAGTCCACCCCGTTCATCACCGGCGCGCCCGCCAGATGCCCCGCGTACTCGCCGCTGAGCCGGTAGGTCCAGGTGTGGTACGGGCAGGTCAGCCGGAGGAGGTTGCCGCGCTCGGGGGTGGTCTCCGGCGGCAGTACGTCCATGAAGCGGTGCCGGCACACCCGGGAGAGCGCGTGCAGCGCGCCGTGCTCGTCGCGGGTGATCACCAGGGGGCTGCCCGCCACGTCCACCCGCAGATAGTCGCCGGGCCGGGCCACCTCGTCGCTGCGGGCCACGCACAGCCAGTCGCGCCTGAAGATCCGCTCCAGCTCGCGCTCGTACCACTGGGGTGAGGTGTAGGCCTGGGGCGGCAGCGTCTCGCCGCGCTCCAGGGGCAGCCGCGCCACCCGCCGCAGGTGCGTCGCGATGCCGTCAAGGTCCGTACGGGGGGCCGTTGCTGTGAGGTCGGCGGGCTTGGCCGGTGCGGTCATGACGGCACCATCTCCTTCTGCTGCGGGCGCGGCAGGACCGCGCCGAACACGGACACGCCGTACCGCCGCCGGTAGCGGCGGGAGAGCGCGATGCTCGCCGCCGTGACGGCGCCGAGCAGGACCAGGCCCTGGGCCCGGTTGATCAGGGGGACGACATCGACGGGCAGGGTGAGCGCGTACACGACACCCGTCACGGCGTCCAGGAGCTGCCCGCCCGCCCACAGCGCCGTCGCCAGGCGCAGCCCGCGGCGGAAGTCGGCCGCTTCGGGCCAGGCGGCGTCGCGCCCGTCGGCCACGGCCCGGGCGCACCACAGCTGGCTGACGCGGAAGGCGAAGGGCCGCGCGCCCGCCAGCGTGAGCAGCATCCAGGTGCCCGCGGCGGCGGCCGTCGCCGCGTCCTTGATGAGCAGTACGCGCGGATCGCCGCTGAGGAAGCAGACGGTCACCCCCACCGCGATCATCGTCAGCGCGAAGGCGTCCAGCGCGTCCACCCGGCGCCGTATGACGGCCGTGGCCAGCGCGTGCAGGGCCGGGGCCGCGCCGCTGACCAGCAGCGCCAGCCACTGCTCGAACCCCTGGGCGCGCAGGGCGTAGTACAGCGCCAGGGGGAGGAGCAGCAGGACCAGGACGGCGAAGGCCGGCGCGCCCCACGCGCGCTGCGCCTGCTGCCCGTTGCGCTCGTCCTGCCCGTTGCGCTCGTTCCGCTCGTCTTGCTCGTCGGGTGAGGGGGACATCTCGCCGGGTGAGGGGGACACGCTGTCCGGTGGTGCCGGGGGAGGGGGCGGTGCGCCCGCCGGTCCCGGAGAAAGGGTGGTCATCGAGATCACAGGTCGTTCTCCATGCCGCGGCCGGGGCGTAGCAGCACCCCGGCGAATGGTCTGGCCGGTCCACGACGTCGTACGGAAAACGCTAGGCCGCGCGCAGGCCCGGCGAATCGTCGCGGAGGCCGACCCGGCCGCTGCACCCTTCGGATGACCGCGCCGCCACCGGTCTCCACCCGGCCTCGCCGTGCGCGCCCGAAGGGGCGTCCGGGGGCCGGTACTGTGAACCGGCGTGACCACTTTGATCTGGATCGCGGCCGCTCTGGTCGTCATCGGCATCTACCTGAGCTGGACCGCCGGGCGCCTGGACCGCCTGCACGCCCGCATCGACGCCGCGAAGGCCGCCCTGGACGCGCAGTTGCTGCGCCGGGCCTCGGTCGCCCAGGAGCTGGGCACCGCGGGCGTCCTGGACCCCGCGGCCTCGATCGTCCTCTACCAGGCGGCGCACGAGGCGCGGCAGGCCCAGGAGGACCAACGGGAGGTCGCGGAGAGCGAGTTGAGCCAGGCCCTGCGCGCGGTCTTCGACGACGACGCGCAGCTGGCGGCCGTACGGGAGGCCCCCGGCGGCGAGCAGACGGTCGCCGAACTGACCGCCGCGGTACGCCGGGTCCCCATGGCGCGCCGCTTCCACAACGACGCGGTCCGGGCCGCCCGCGCGGTGCGCCGCCACCGCGTCGTACGGTACTTCCGGCTCGCGGGCCACGCGCCCTTCCCCATGGCCTTCGAGATGGACGACGAGCCGCCCGCCGTCCTCGGCGACCGCGGGGCGGGTCACTGAGCCCGCGTACGCGCACGGGCCACCGAGCCCCGTTCGCGCCACGAGCCACCGACCTCTAATTGGCCCTTTTCACGCCCCGTGCGCAAAAGGTTTCGTGGGCCGTGCAGCACAACCACCCGCCTTTAGTGAGGTTTACCGTGTCGAGCACGCCCACCAGCCCCGCCCAGACCCCCGAGACCGGCACCGCGCGCGTCAAGCGCGGCATGGCCGAGCAGCTCAAGGGCGGCGTGATCATGGACGTCGTCACGCCGGAAGAGGCGAAGATCGCCGAGGACGCGGGCGCGGTGGCCGTCATGGCCCTGGAGCGCGTCCCCGCCGACATCCGCAAGGACGGCGGTGTGGCCCGCATGTCCGACCCGGACATGATCGACGGCATCATCAACGCCGTCTCCATCCCCGTCATGGCCAAGTCCCGCATCGGCCACTTCGTCGAGGCCCAGGTCCTGCAGTCGCTCGGCGTGGACTACATCGACGAGTCCGAGGTCCTCACCCCGGCCGACGAGGTCAACCACTCCGACAAGTGGGCCTTCACCACCCCCTTCGTCTGCGGTGCCACCAACCTGGGCGAGGCGCTGCGCCGTATTGCCGAGGGCGCGGCCATGATCCGCTCCAAGGGCGAGGCCGGCACCGGCAACGTCGTGGAGGCCGTGCGCCACCTGCGCCAGATCAAGGGCGAGATCGCCAAGCTGCGCGGCTGCGACAACAACGAGCTGTTCGCCGCCGCCAAGGAGCTGCGCGCCCCCTACGAGCTGGTCAAGGAGGTCGCCGAGCTGGGCAAGCTGCCGGTCGTCCTCTTCTCCGCGGGCGGCGTGGCCACCCCCGCCGACGCCGCGCTGATGCGCCAGCTCGGCGCCGAGGGCGTCTTCGTGGGCTCGGGCATCTTCAAGTCCGGCGACCCGGCCAAGCGCGCCGCCGCCATCGTGAAGGCCACCACCTTCTACGACGACCCCAAGGTCATCGCGGACGTCTCGCGCAACCTGGGCGAGGCCATGGTCGGCATCAACTGCGACACCCTGCCCGAGGCCGAGCGCTACGCCAACCGCGGCTGGTGAGTCCGTACATGACCACTCCCACCATCGGAGTCCTGGCCCTCCAGGGCGACGTCCGCGAGCACCTGGTGGCGCTCGCGGCCGCCGACGCCCTGGCGCGGCCGGTCCGCCGCCCCGAGGAGCTGGCCGAGGTCGACGGCCTGGTCATCCCGGGCGGCGAGTCCACCACCATGTCCAAGCTGGCGGTCGTCTTCGGCATGCTGGAGCCACTGCGGGAGTTCGTACGGGCGGGCAAGCCCGTCTACGGCACCTGCGCCGGCATGATCATGGTCGCGGACAAGCTCCTGGACGGCCGCGAGGACCAGGAGACGCTCGGCGGCATCGACATGATCGTGCGCCGTAACGCCTTCGGGCGGCAGAACGAGTCCTTCGAGGCGGCGGTGGAAGTCGCGGGCGTCGGGGGCGGACCCGTGCAGGGCGTCTTCATCCGCGCGCCCTGGGTCGAGTCCGTCGGCGGCGACGTGGAGGTCCTGGCGCGGTACGACGGGCACACCGTGGCCGTCCGGCAGGGTAACGTCCTGGCCACGTCCTTCCATCCGGAGCTGACCGGTGACCACCGGGTCCATGAGATGTTCGTGGACATGGTGCGTACGGCGGCCTGACGCAGTCCCGGTAGGATCTCAGGCGTTCGTTTCGAAATGGGTTACGCGAAGGAGACAGGCGGATGTCCGGCCACTCTAAATGGGCTACGACGAAGCACAAGAAGGCCGTGATCGATGCCAAGCGCGGCAAGCTCTTCGCGAAGCTGATCAAGAACATCGAGGTCGCGGCCCGTACGGGCGGTGCCGACGTCGACGGTAACCCGACCCTCTTCGACGCCATCCAGAAGGCCAAGAAGCAGTCGGTCCCGAACAAGAACATCGACTCCGCGGTCAAGCGTGGTGCCGGCCTCGAAGCGGGCGGCGCCGACTACGAGACGATCATGTACGAGGGTTACGGCCCCAACGGTGTCGCGGTACTCATCGAGTGCCTCACCGACAACCGCAACCGTGCCGCCTCGGACGTGCGCGTCGCCATGACCCGCAACGGCGGTTCGATGGCCGACCCGGGCTCGGTGTCCTACCTCTTCAACCGCAAGGGCGTCGTGATCGTCCCCAAGGGCGAGCTGACCGAGGACGACGTGCTCGGCGCGGTGCTCGACGCGGGCGCCGAAGAGGTCAACGACCTGG
The DNA here is from genome assembly GCF_058245575.1 of Streptomyces sp. UF-297. NCBI lineage: Bacteria > Bacillati > Actinomycetota > Actinomycetes > Kitasatosporales > Streptomycetaceae > Streptomyces > Streptomyces sp. UF-297. Next base: position 26,850 of record NZ_JBSIBZ010000010.1, read on the forward strand.
GCGAGTCCTTCGAGGTGCTCTCCGAGGCCACCGACCTGGTCGCGGTGCGCACCGCGCTCCAGGACGCCGGCATCGACTACGACTCGGCCGACGCCAACTTCGTCCCGACCATGCAGGTCGAGCTGGACGAGGAGGGCGCGCGCAAGATCTTCAAGCTGATCGACGCGCTGGAGGACAGCGACGACGTGCAGAACGTCTTCGCCAACTTCGACGTCTCCGACGACGTCATGGCCAAGGTCGACGCCTGAGGCACGCTCAGTTCTGCCTGCCGGGACGGGCCGATGGGGACACACCCCGTCGGCCCGTCCTGCGTTGTCAGTGCGAGCCGCTAGCCTGCAGGAACAGTTGACCGAAGGGGAGAGGGGGAGGGGCCCGGTGAAGGTGCTCGGCGTGGACCCGGGGCTGACGCGCTGCGGCGTCGGTGTGGTGGACGGCGTGGCCGGCCGCCCGCTGAAGATGGTCGGCGTCGGCGTCGTGCGCACCCCGGCCGACGCGGAGGCCGCCGACCGTCTCGTCATGATCGAGCGCGGCATCGAGCAGTGGCTGGACGAGCACCGCCCCGAGTGCGTCGCCGTGGAGCGCGTGTTCAGCCAGCACAACGTCCGTACGGTCATGGGCACCGCCCAGGCCAGCGCGGTCGCCATGCTGTGCGCGGCCCGCCGCGGACTGCCCGTGGCCCTGCACACCCCCAGCGAGGTCAAGGCGGCCGTCACCGGCTCGGGCCGCGCCGACAAGGCGCAGGTCACCGCTATGGTGACGCGCCTGCTCAGACTGGACGCCCCGCCCAAGCCCGCCGACGCCGCCGACGCCCTGGCGCTGGCCATCTGCCACATCTGGCGCGCACCGGCCGTCAACCGGCTGCAACAGGCCCACGCCGCCAACCGCCTCCAGCAGGCGCACGCCGCGGCCCGCCGCACCCCCGCTCCCGTACGCACCCCGAAGGGCACCCGATGATCGCCTTTGTCTCCGGCCCGGTCGCGGCCCTGGCCCCTGACACCGCCGTCGTCGAGGTCGGCGGCATCGGCATGGCCGTCCAGTGCACGCCGAACACCCTCTCGACCCTGCGCATCGGCCAGCAGGCCAAGCTCGCCACCTCGCTCGTGGTGCGCGAGGACTCCCTGACCCTGTACGGCTTCGCCGACGACGACGAGCGGCAGACCTTCGAGCTGCTGCAGACCGCCAGCGGCGTCGGCCCCCGCCTGGCCCAGGCCATGCTCGCCGTGCACTCCCCGGACGCGCTGCGCCTGGCCGTGGCCACCGGCGACGAGAAGTCGCTGACGGCCGTGCCCGGCATCGGCAAGAAGGGCGCGCAGAAGCTGCTGCTGGAGCTCAAGGACCGCCTCGGCGAGCCCGTCGGCTCCACCTCCACCGCGGGCGTCGGCTCGGCGGTCACGGCCGGCTGGCGCGACCAGCTGCACGCCGCGCTGCTGGGCCTGGGGTACGCGACCCGCGAGGCGGACGAGGCGGTCGGCGCGGTCACCCCGCAGGCCGAGGCCGCCGCGGCCGAGGGCCGCACCCCGCAGATCGGCCAGCTCCTCAAGGCCGCCCTGCAGACCCTCAACCGCGCCCGCTGACCGCCCGCCCCATCCGCCCGACCCGCTCCTACGAAGGACAGATCCGCCCATGAGCTGGGACGACACCGCCCCCGACGACGCCGCCACCGACCGGCTGGTCGGGGCCGACGCCGAGGCCGAGGACACCGCCGTCGAGGCCGCGCTGCGGCCCAAGGACCTGGAGGAGTTCGTCGGCCAGGAGCGGGTCCGCGAGCAGCTCGACCTGGTGCTGCGCGCGGCCCGCGCCCGCGGCGCCACCGCCGACCACGTCCTGCTCTCCGGCGCCCCCGGGCTCGGCAAGACCACCCTCTCGATGATCATCGCCGCCGAGATGGGCGCCCCCATCCGCATCACCTCCGGCCCCGCCATCCAGCACGCCGGGGACCTCGCCGCGATCCTCTCCTCCCTCCAGGAGGGCGAGGTCCTCTTCCTGGACGAGATCCACCGCATGTCCCGGCCCGCCGAGGAGATGCTCTATATGGCCATGGAGGACTTCCGCGTCGACGTCATCGTCGGCAAGGGCCCCGGCGCCACCGCCATCCCCCTGGAGCTCCCGCCCTTCACCCTCGTCGGCGCCACCACCCGGGCCGGCCTGCTGCCGCCCCCGCTGCGCGACCGCTTCGGCTTCACCGGCCACATGGAGTTCTACGCCCCCACCGAGCTGGAGCGCGTCATCCACCGCTCGGCCGGGCTGCTCGATGTCGACATCGAGTCCGAGGGCGCCGCCGAGATCGCCGGGCGCTCCCGCGGCACCCCGCGCATCGCCAACCGCCTGCTGCGCCGGGTGCGCGACTACGCCCAGGTCAAGGCCGACGGCCGGATCACGCGCGAGATCGCCGCCCAGGCCCTGGACGTCTACGAGGTCGACGGCCGCGGCCTGGACCGCCTGGACCGCGCCGTACTGACCGCACTGCTCAAGCTCTTCGGCGGCGGCCCGGTGGGACTGTCGACCCTGGCCGTCGCGGTGGGGGAGGAGCGTGAGACCGTCGAGGAGGTCGCCGAGCCGTTCCTGGTACGCGAGGGACTGCTGGCTCGAACACCCCGTGGCCGGATCGCCACTCCTGCTGCCTGGAGCCACATGGGGCTCGTACCGCCCCAGCAGCAGGCGGGCGGTCCTGGGCAGCAGGGGCTGTTCGGGACGTGACGGCGCGGAGACTCGCCCGGTCAGGAACTGCGGTGCCATGCTGGGCGTTGTTCCACCGGTGCGGACTCGCTTAGACTCCGCCGATGCCGTCCGTATGGCCCGGCATACCCACCCCCGAATATCAGGCCGCCGACCAGCGGTCGTGCGAAGGAATTTCCGTCCCGTGAATCTCGTGACTCTCCTCCCCTTCATCGTCCTCATCGGGGCCATGTTCCTGATGACCCGCTCTGCGAAGAAGAAGCAGCAGGCGGCCGCGCAGATGCGCAATGAGATGCAGCCCGGCACCGGCGTCCGGACGATCGGAGGCATGTACGCCACCGTCAAGGAGATCCACGAAGACACGGTTCTCCTCGAGGTGGCCCCGGGCGTGCACGCCATCTACGCCAAGAACGCCATCGGCGCGGTGCTCCCGGACGAGGAGTACAACCGCATCATCGACGGTGCCGACCCGATCAAGGGCGACGACGTCCCGGACGACGCCTCCGCGCTGACCGCCGGTGACGCGGCCGCCGACAAGGCTGCCAAGGACGACAAGATCGACCTCGGCAAGGGCGAGGCCGCGGCCGCGCCCAAGGCGGACGACGCCGCCGAGGCCAAGGACGAGAAGAAGGACGGCGGCGCCGACGCGAAGTAGCCCCGTCTGCCAGGAACCGCGAAGCGCCCCGATATGCGGGCGCCGCGGTTCCTGGACGGTTTAGGCTCCGGCGGGGGCACGTCCCCACAACACTTCGTGGCCGCTCGGCGCACACCCGAAGCCGGGCGGTTGGACAGGGAGATACGAGAAGGTGGCAGCACCCAAGACGGGACGCAGGTCCCCTGGAGGCCAGGGCAGGCCGGGGCGGACCCTGGTCCTGATCCTGATCGCCATGGTGGCGCTGGTCGGAGGCATGTTCTACTCCGGCCACCTCACGCCGCGACTGGGCATCGACCTCGCGGGCGGCACGAGCTTCACGCTCCAGGCGCAGAACCAGCCGGGCAAGCCCAACGCGATCAACGAGACCAACATGAACACCGCCGCGGGCATCATGGAGCGGCGTGTCAACGGTCTCGGTGTCCAAGAGGCAGAGGTCCAGACGCAGGGCGACCGCAACATCATCGTGAACATCCCCAAGGGGACGAACGCGACGCAGGCCCGCGAGCAGGTCGGTACCACCGCCCAGCTCGCGTTCCGGCCGGTGCTGACCATCGCCGCGGGCACCAAGACGCCCGAGCCCACGCCCCGCCCCGGCGCGGGCGACAAGGACGGCAAGGACAAGGGCGGCAAGGACAAGGGCGGCAAGGACAACAAGGACGGCAAGAAGGACGAGAAGTCCTCCTCGCCGTCCCCCTCCGCCTCCACGCAGGGCCGTGCCGTCACCGACGCCCTGAAGAAGGACCCGTCCGACCCGCCGAAGGCGTCCGGCTCCCCCAAGGCCAGTACGCCGCCGGTCCAGCCGCCGGCCCCCGGCGGCCAGATCCCGGCCGACCTGCAAAAGCAGCTCGGCGCGCTGGACTGCTCCACCAAGAAGTCCCGCTCGGACGCGAGTGAGAAGGCGGCGAACACCAAGCCGACCGACCCCGTGATCGCGTGCAACGACGACGGCTCGCAGAAGTACGTCCTGGGCCCGGTAGGCGTGGAGGGCACGGACGTCAAGGACGCCTCCGCGGTCTTCGACAGCCAGCAGGGCCAGGGCTGGATCGTCCAGATGGACTTCACCTCCGGCGGTGGCAAGAAGTTCGCCGACATCACCGGCAAGCTCGCCGCGCAGGCCCCGCCGCAGAACCAGTTCGCGATCGTCCTGGACGGCCAGGTCGTCTCCGACCCGCGGGTCTCCCAGCAGCTGAACGGCGGCAACGCCACCATCTCCGGCGGCTTCACCCAGCAGAGCGCCGAGGACCTGGCGAACATGCTGTCCTACGGTGCCCTGCCGCTCTCCTTCAAGATCGCCGACGAGACCACGGTCACCGCGGCGCTCGGCGGCGAGCAGCTGGAGGCCGGTCTGATCGCCGGCGCCATCGGCCTCGCGCTGGTCGTCATCTACCTCATCGCGTACTACCGGGGCCTGTCGCTGGTCGCCCTGGCCAGCCTCATCGTCTCCGCGATCCTGACGTACGCGATCATGACGCTGCTCGGCCCGACCATCGGCTTCGCGCTGAACCTCCCGGCCGTCTGCGGAGCGATCGTCGCGATCGGTATCACCGCGGACTCCTTCATCGTCTACTTCGAGCGCATCCGTGACGAGGTCCGCGAGGGCCGTACGCTGCGCCCGGCGGTGGAACGGGCCTGGCCGCGCGCCCGCCGTACGATCCTGGTCTCCGACTTCGTGTCGTTCCTGGCCGCCGCGGTGCTGTTCATCGTCACCGTCGGCAAGGTGCAGGGCTTCGCGTTCACGCTCGGCCTGACCACGGTCCTGGACGTCGTCGTGGTCTTCTTCTTCACCAAGCCGATGATGACCCTGCTGGCCCGCCGCAAGTTCTTCAGCCAGGGTCACTCCTGGTCCGGACTGGACCCCAAGCGTCTGGGCGCCAAGCCGCCCATCCGGGGCCGCCGACGCACCACTGCCCCCGTCGAGACGAAGGAGGCGTGAGATGTCCAAGCTCGGCAACCTCGGCGCCCGGCTCTACCGCGGTGAGGTCGGTTACGACTTCATCGGCAAGCGGATGATCTGGTACGGCCTCTCGATCCTGATCACCATCACGGCCATCGTCGGCCTGTCGGTCCGCGGCCTGAACATGGGCATCGAGTTCTCCGGCGGCGCCGTCTTCACCACCCCCAAGACCAGCGTTTCCTCCTCCGAGGCGCAGCACAAGGCCGAGGCCGCCGCCGGCGGCCACCAGGCCGTGGTGCAAAAGCTGGGCAACGGCGGGCTGCGCATCCAGATCAGCGGTGTGGACACCGAGACGTCCGTCCCGGTCCAGGAGGCGCTCGCCAAGGACCTGAACGTCCCCGTCAAGGACATCAACACCCAGCTGGTGGGCCCCAGTTGGGGTGAGCAGATCGCCAACAAGGCCTGGCTGGGCCTGGCGATCTTCATGGTGCTGGTCGTGATCTATCTGGCCATCGCCTTCGAATGGAGAATGGCGCTTGCGGCCCTGATCGCGCTCATCCACGACCTCACCATCACCGTCGGGGTGTACGCCCTGGTCGGCTTCGAGGTCACCCCGGGCACGGTCATCGGTCTGCTGACGATCCTGGGTTACTCCCTCTACGACACCGTCGTGGTCTTCGACAGCCTCAAGGAAGCCTCACGGGGCATCACCAAGCAGTCCCGCTTCACCTACAGCGACATCGCCAACCGCAGCATCAACTCGACCCTGGTGCGGTCCATCAACACCACCGTCGTGGCGCTGCTGCCGGTCGCGGGTCTGCTGTTCGTCGGCGGCGGTGTGCTGGGTGCCGGCATGCTCAACGACATCTCGCTCGCGCTGTTCGTGGGCCTGGCGGCCGGTGCGTACTCCTCGATCTTCATCGCGACCCCGCTGGTCGCCGACTTCAAGGAGCGCTCGCCCGAGATGAAGGCGCTGGCCCAGCGGGTCCGCGCCAAGCGGGCCTCGGCCGCCGCCAAGGGGGACTCGCAGGAGGAGTCGCAGGAGGCGATGGCCCAGGACGCCGAGGACACCGAGCCGGAGGACGGCGGCGAGGAAGCGGCCACCACCGCCGGCGGGGTCGTGGGCCAGCGCCGTCAGCCGGCCGCCCGCAATCGCGGCCGCGGCCGTCCGTCGGGCAAGCGCCGATGAGCGCCTCCGCGCAGCTGCGTGAGCTGCTTGTGAGCCGCATCGCGGATGTCCCGGACTACCCCAAGCCGGGCGTGGTCTTCAAGGACATCACCCCGCTGCTGGCCGACGCGAGCGCCTTCGGTGCGCTGACCGACGCCTTCGTCGACCTGTGCGAGCGCTACCGCGTGGACAAGGTCGTGGGCCTGGAGGCGCGCGGGTTCATCCTCGCCGCCCCCGTCGCGGTCCGCGCCGGCCTCGGTTTCGTGCCCGTACGCAAGGCCGGCAAGCTCCCCGGGGCGACGCTCTGCCAGGCGTACGAGCTGGAGTACGGCAGCGCCGAGATAGAGATCCACGCCGATGCGCTGGCCCCGGGCGAGCGGGTGCTGGTCATCGACGACGTGCTGGCCACCGGCGGCACCGCGGACGCCTCGCTGCAGCTGATCCGCCGCGCGGGCGCCGAGGTCGCGGGTGTGGCGGTCCTGATGGAGCTGGGCTTCCTGGACGGCCGTCAGCGCCTGGAGCAGGGCCTGAAGGGCGCCCCGCTGGAGGCTCTGATCACGGTCTGAGCACCGATCGATTCCCGCCGCGCCGGGCAAAGCGCGCACGCAAGGGCATCCGGAACAAATCCGGATGCCCTTGTGCTGTCATGTACGGACCGGGCTGCCCCGGAAGAGCGGGGGCGGCGGGATCGATACCATGGCAGCCCGACCAATTCGTGGTCTTGTGGTCCGGACCCGCTTGAGGAGTGCTCTTGCCAGACGAGGCCCAGCCGCTCTCCCCCAGTCGTCAGGGGGCACCCCCCGCCGCGCATCCGGACAGGCCGGCCCCCAAGGACGCGGCGCCGAAGAGCGCGCCCGACAAGAGCGCGAGCGAAGGCGCCGCCAGGCCCCAGCCGCCCGCCGTCCGGCCCCTGCCGGCCACCCCGGCGCCCAAGCCCGCCGCGCCCGCCTCCAGCGGCCGTTCCGGCTCCTCCAATCGGGTGCGTGCCCGCCTGGCGCGCCTGGGCGTGCAGCGCTCCAGCCCGTACAACCCGGTCCTGGAACCGCTGCTGCGCATAGTGCGCAGCAACGACCCCAAGATCGAGGCGTCCACCCTGCGCCAGGTCGAGCGCGCCTATCAGGTCGCCGAGCGCTGGCACCGCGGCCAGAAGCGCAAGAGCGGCGACCCGTACATCACCCACCCGCTCGCGGTCACCACGATCCTGGCGGAGCTGGGCATGGATCCGGCCACCTTGATGGCCGGGCTGCTGCACGACACCGTCGAGGACACCGAGTACGGCCTGGACACCCTGCGCCGCGACTTCGGCGACCAGGTCGCGCTGCTGGTCGACGGCGTCACCAAGCTCGACAAGGTCAAGTTCGGCGAGGCCGCGCAGGCGGAGACCGTACGCAAGATGGTCGTCGCCATGGCCAAGGACCCGCGCGTCCTGGTCATCAAGCTCGCCGACCGCCTGCACAACATGCGCACCATGCGCTATCTCAAGCGGGAGAAGCAGGAGAAGAAGGCCCGCGAGACCCTGGAGATCTACGCTCCGCTCGCCCACCGCCTGGGCATGAACACCATCAAGTGGGAGCTGGAGGACCTCGCCTTCGCGATCCTCTACCCCAAGATGTACGACGAGATCGTGCGCCTCGTCGCCGAGCGGGCCCCCAAGCGGGACGAGTACCTGGCCATAGTGACCGACGAGGTCCAGGCCGATCTGCGGGCGGCGCGCATCAAGGCCACCGTCACCGGGCGGCCCAAGCACTACTACAGCGTCTACCAGAAGATGATCGTCCGTGGCCGGGACTTCGCGGAGATCTACGACCTGGTGGGGATCCGTGTCCTTGTCGACACGGTCCGGGACTGCTACGCCGCCCTCGGCACGGTGCACGCGCGATGGAATCCGGTCCCCGGCCGGTTCAAGGACTACATCGCGATGCCCAAGTTCAACATGTACCAGTCGCTGCACACGACGGTCATCGGTCCCAGCGGCAAGCCCGTCGAGCTGCAGATCCGCACCTTCGACATGCACCGCCGCGCCGAGTACGGCATCGCCGCGCACTGGAAGTACAAGCAGGAGGCCGTCGCGGGCGCCTCCAAGGTCCGTACCGACGTGCCCAAGAACGCCGGCAAGGGCCAGGACACCGTCAACGACATGGCCTGGCTGCGGCAGCTGCTGGACTGGCAGAAGGAGACCGAGGACCCCGGGGAGTTCCTGGAGTCGCTGCGCTTCGACCTCTCCCGCAACGAGGTCTTCGTCTTCACGCCAAAGGGCGATGTCATAGCGCTGCCGGCCGGCGCCACTCCCGTGGACTTCGCCTACGCGGTGCACACCGAGGTCGGCCACCGGACCATAGGAGCCCGCGTCAACGGGCGGCTCGTACCGCTCGAATCGACCCTGGACAACGGCGACCTGGTGGAGGTCTTCACCTCCAAGGCCCCCGGCGCGGGGCCCTCCCGCGACTGGCTGGGCTTCGTGAAGTCCCCGCGCGCCCGCAACAAGATCCGCGCATGGTTCTCCAAGGAGCGCCGCGACGAGGCCATCGAGCAGGGCAAGGACGCCATCGCGCGGGCCATGCGCAAGCAGAACCTGCCCATCCAGCGCATCCTGACCGGCGACTCGCTGGTCACCCTCGCCCACGAGATGCGCTACCCGGACATCTCCTCCCTGTACGCGGCCATCGGCGAGGGCCATGTCGCAGCGGCCGGCGTCGTACAGAAGCTGGTGCAGGCGCTCGGCGGCCAGGACGAGGCCACCGAGGACATCGCCGAGTCCACGCCCATCAGGCCGCGCTCCAAGCGCCGCTCCAGCGCGGACCCGGGTGTGGTCGTCAAGGGCGTCGACGACGTGTGGGTCAAGCTGGCGCGCTGTTGTACGCCCGTGCCGGGGGACCCCATCATCGGCTTCGTCACCCGCGGCAGTGGCGTATCGGTTCACCGCGCCGACTGCGTGAACGTCGACTCGCTGTCCAAGCAGCCCGAGCGCATCCTGGAGGTCGAGTGGGCGCCCACCCAGTCCTCGGTCTTCCTGGTCGCCATCCAGGTGGAGGCGCTGGACCGCTCCCGGCTGCTCTCGGACGTCACCCGCGTCCTGTCCGACCAGCACGTCAACATCCTGTCCGCGGCCGTGCAGACCTCCCGGGACCGGGTCGCCACCTCCCGCTTCACTTTCGAGATGGGCGACCCCAAACACCTGGGCCACGTCCTGAAGGCCGTACGGGGCGTGGAGGGCGTCTACGACGTCTACCGGGTCACTTCGGCCCGGCGCCCGTAGGCACAGCGCGCAACGAGGAGGGCCCCGGTACGGGTGACGTACCGGGGCCCTCCTCGTCGGGCGCGGGCGGCTTGGCTCAGCCGCCGAACTCCTCGAGGCCCTTCAGGGCCTGGTCCAGCAGCGCCTGACGGCCCTCCAGCTCACGCGCGAGCTTGTCGGCACGGGCGTTGTTGCCCGCGGCGCGCGCCGTCTCGATCTGCTGGCGCAGCTTGTCGACGGCGTCCTGGAGCTGGCCGGTCAGCCCCGCGGCACGGGCCCGCGCCTCGGGGTTGGTGCGGCGCCACTCCGACTCCTCGGCCTCCTGGATGGCGCGCTCGACGGCGTGCATCCGGCCCTCGATCTTGGGGCGGGCGTCCCGCGGGACGTGCCCGATGGCCTCCCACCGCTCGTTGATCGAGCGGAACGCGGCCCGCGCGGCCTTCAAGTCCGAGACGGGGAGCAGCTTCTCGGCCTCCACGGCCAGCTCCTCCTTACGGGTGAGGTTCTCCCGCTGCTCGGCGTCGCGCTCGGCGAAGACCTCGCCGCGCGCCTGGAAGAAGATGTCCTGGGCGCCGCGGAAGCGGTTCCACAGGTCGTCCTCGTGCTCGCGCTGGGCGCGGCCCGCGGCCTTCCAGTCCTGCATCAGCTCGCGGTAACGGGCGGCCGTCGTGCCCCAGTCCGTGGAGTTCGACAGCGCCTCGGCCTCGGCGACCAGCTTCTCCTTGGTCTTACGGGCCTCCTCGCGCTGCGCGTCCAGCGAGGCGAAGTGCGCCTTGCGCCGCTTGGAGAACGCCGAGCGGGCGTGCGAGAAGCGGTGCCACAGCTCGTCGTCGGTCTTGCGGTCCAGCCGCGGCAGGCCCTTCCAGGTGTCCACCAGCGCCCGCAGCCGCTCGCCGGCCGCCCGCCACTGCTCGCTGGCCGCCAGCTCCTCGGCCTCGGCGACCAGCTTCTCCTTGGCCTGGCGCGCCTCGTCGGTCTGCTTGGCCTTCTCGGCCTTGCGCTCCTCGCGGCGGGCCTCGACATCGCCGACGAGCTTGTCCAGCCGCTTGCGCAGCGCGTCCAGGTCACCGACGACGTGGTGCTCGTCCACCTGCTGCCGGATGTGATCGATCGCGGCCGTTGCGTCCTTCGCCGACAGGTCGGTGGTCTTGACCCGGCGCTCGAGGAGGCCGATCTCTACGACCAGGCCCTCATACTTGCGCTCGAAGTAGGCGAGGGCCTCCTCAGGAGTGCCCGCCTGCCACGATCCGACGACCTGCTCGCCATCGGCGGTACGCACGTACACGGTCCCCGTCTCGTCGACGCGGCCCCACGGGTCGCTGCTCACAGCGCCTCCTCCACATGATGCCCAGGGAGCCCCTGGCCCCCCGGCATCGTCCACAGTTTCTGTCCGGCAGGGCAGCGCCCTGGCCGGTCCGACGGGCTGGTCTTGCGGGTGCGGGTGGCAGCCGTCGGAGCAGGCACCCTACACAACGCCAATCTAGGCGACCGGCGGGCCGGCTGTCCGCATCCAGCACGACCGAAATTTCGCGGTTCGCACAGCGGAACGCTGCACGAACACCTCCGGAACCCTCCGGGAGGGCTCAGGATTTGGTGACGGCCGCCTCATCGATGACGACGGTGGCGTTGGGCGCGGTGTTGCCCGTGGCCGGGTCGGGCGTCGAGCCCGCCGCCGCGATCTTCTTCAGCACGTCCATCCCCTTGGTGATCTTGCCGAAGGGCGTGTAGTTCGGCGGCAGCTTGCTGTCCTGGTAGACGAGGAAGAACTGGCTGCCGCCGGTGTTGCGGGTCTTGTCGTCCTTGCCGTTGTAGCGGTTGGCCATCGCGACCGTGCCCGCCGGGTAGATGTCGCCCTTGAGGTCGGAGTCCTTCAGGTTCTCGTCCGGGATGGTGTAGCCGGGCGTGCCCTGGCCGGTGCCGGTCGGGTCGCCGCACTGCAGCACGAAGATGCCCTGGTCGACCAGGCGGTGGCACTTGCTGTGGTCGAAGTACTTCTTGCCCGCGAGGAAGTTGAAGGAGTTGACGGTGCGCGGGGCGTTCTCCGCGTCCAGCTCGATGCCGATCTCACCGCAGGTCGTCCGCAGCTTCATGGCGTACGCGGCCGAGGTGTCGATCGACATCGCCGGCTCCTTCTTGAACTGCGCCTTGGACGGCTCGCCCTTGGCCGGCTTGCCGCACGGGTCGGCGGGCTTGCTCGGGCTCGGCGCCGCGCTGTCGGCGCTGTCCTTGTTCTTGGCGTCACCGGTCAGACCGACCGAGGCGTACGCGGCGGCGCCCGCGGCCACCACCACGGCCAGCGCGGCGGCGATGATCACGTTGCGGCGCTTGGTCTTGCGGTGGGCCTCGGCCCGACGCTGTTGCTGTCGCTCGAACTTCTCGCGGGCGAGCTGTCTGCGCCGCTGATCGCTGCTGGCCACCGGGTCGTCTCCTCGTGTGCGTGGTGTGCGCCGTGGTCCGGCTCGTCGGATCCGCCGTGGGCCGTACCGTATACGGGTTCGCTCGCGCGCGAGTCCCGCCGGTAGGCTTTGGAGCTGCTGAGATCTTCTGGGATCCGCTGCCGGACCGACATCCACCGAACCGATCGATCTTTAAGGACGAACGTGCTGATTGCCGGGTTCCCCGCCGGGGCCTGGGGGACCAATTGTTATCTGGTCGCCCCTGCCGCAGGCGAGGAGTGCGTGATCATCGACCCGGGCCACCAGGCCACCGAGGGCGTCGAGGAAGCGCTGAAGAAGCATCGGCTCAAGCCCGTCGCGGTCGTCCTCACCCACGGCCACATCGACCACGTCGCCTCGGTCGTCCCGGTGTGCGGCGCGCACGACGTACCGGCCTGGATCCACCCCGAGGACCGCTACATGATGAGCGACCCGGAGAAGGCGCTGGGCCGCTCCATCGGGCAGCAGCTCATGGGCGAGCTGACGGTGGGGGAGCCCGACGACGTCAAGGAACTGGGCGACGGCGCCAAGCTGGAGCTGGCCGGGATGGAGTTCTCCGTCGCGCACGCCCCGGGCCATACCAAGGGGTCGGTGACGTTCAGGATGCCCGAACAGGCGGACATTCCGCCGGTGTTCTTCTCGGGCGACCTGCTCTTCGCCGGCTCCATCGGACGCACCGATCTGCCCGGCGGCGACCACGCCGAGATACTGCAGTCGCTGGCACGCGTGTGCCTGCCGCTGGAGGACTCGACCGTGGTGCTGTCCGGCCATGGCCCCCAGACCACCATCGGCCGCGAGCGCGCCACCAACCCCTACCTGAGGGAAGTGGCCGCCGGCCTGGGAGGCGGGACGCTGCGGCGCCCGGCTCCGCGACGAGGAATGTGACGAGAGTTTCCGTGAGCACCTTCAAGGCCCCCAAGGGCACGTACGACCTGATCCCGCCGCAGTCCGCGACCTTCCTCGCGGTCCGCGACGCCATCTCCGCGCCGCTCAAGCGCTCCGGCTACGGCTATGTCGAGACGCCCGGCTTCGAGAACGTCGAGCTGTTCGCGCGCGGCGTCGGTGAGTCCACCGACATCGTGACCAAGGAGATGTACGCCTTCGAGACCAAGGGCGGCGACCAGCTCGCGCTGCGCCCCGAGGGCACCGCCTCCGTGCTGCGCGCCGCGTTGGAGGCCAACCTCCACAAGGCCGGCAACCTCCCCGTCAAGCTCTGGTACTCCGGCTCGTACTACCGCTACGAGCGCCCGCAGAAGGGCCGCTACCGCCACTTCTCGCAGGTCGGCGCGGAGGCCATCGGCGCCGAGGACCCGGCGCTGGACGCCGAGCTGATCATCCTGGCCAACGACGCCTACCGCTCGCTGGGGCTGCGCACCTTCCGCATCCTGCTCAACTCGCTGGGCGACAAGGAGTGCCGGCCCGCCTACCGCAGCGCGCTGCAGGACTTCCTGCGCGGCCTCGACCTGGACGAGGAGACCCGGCGCCGGATCGACATCAACCCGCTGCGGGTCCTGGACGACAAGCGCCCCGAGGTGCAGAAGCAGCTGGTCGGCGCGCCGATGCTGCGCGACCACCTGTGCGAGGCCTGCAAGGCCTACCACGAGCAGGTGCGCGAGCTGCTGACCGCGGCGGGCGTCGCCTACGAGGACGACCCCAAGCTGGTGCGCGGCCTGGACTACTACACCCGCACCACCTTCGAGTTCGTCCACGACGGCCTGGGCTCGCAGTCCGCGGTCGGCGGCGGCGGGCGCTACGACGGCCTGTCCGAGATGATCGGCGGTCCCGCGCTGCCGTCGGTGGGCTGGGCGCTGGGCGTGGACCGTACGGTCCTGGCCCTGGAGGCCGAGGGCATCGAGCTGGACATCCCCGCCGCCACGGACGTGTACGCGGTACCGCTGGGCGAGGAGGCCCGCCGGGCGCTGTTCGGTACGGTCACCGAGCTGCGCCGGGCCGGTATCGCCACCGACTTCGCCTTCGGCGGCAAGGGCCTGAAGAACGCCATGAAGTCCGCCAACCGCTCCGGCGCCCGCCTCGCGGTCGTCGCCGGTGAGCGGGATCTGGCCGAGGGCGTCGTGCAGGTCAAGGACCTGGAGAGCGGCGAGCAGACGCCCGTCGCGCTGGACGCCGTCGTCGAGGAGATCCGCGGCCGTCTGAGCTAGCGGCGAAGTGCGCCAGGACCTGTGGCCCGTGTGGTGCTGTGCACCGTACGGGTCACAGGTTTTCTTTATCTCCGGCGAATGCCCCTGGGCAGGGCCCGTAGGGCAGAATTGGCTGCCAACCAGGGGGAGGCGAAGCCCCTCCCCAGCAACGACGGAACGGCGATATGACGACGACAGCGCATGACGACGTGGCCACGGACGACGCCCACGCGGACGGCCGGGGCACTTACGGTGCCGGACGCGCGTTCTCCTGGCTCCTCGTGATCTGCGGCGCGCTCGGCGTGCTCGCGGCGTTCGTCATCACTCAGGACAAGCTCGAGCTCCTCAAGGACCCGAACTTCAAGCCGGCCTGCAGCCTGAGCCCGGTCGTCTCCTGCACCGACGTCATGAACAGCTGGCAGGCCGAGGTCTTCGGCTTCCCCAACCCGGTGGCCGGCCTGGTCACCTACGGGGCGCTCATCGCCATCGGCATGGGGCTGGTGGCCGGTGCCCGCTACCGCAAGTGGTTCTGGATCGGCCTGAACATCGGCACCCTGCTGGGCGCCGTGTTCTGCATGTGGCTGATGACGCAGGCCTACTACGACATCCGCGCGCTGTGCCTGTGGTGCGTCCTGGCCTGGATCGTCACCATCGCGGCGTTCTGGTACACCACCGTGCACAACCTCAAGCACCGCATCATCCCGGCGCCCGAGGGGCTGCGCGGCGTGCTCCTGGAGTTCCACTGGGTGGTGCCCGTGCTCTGGTACGGCCTGATCCTGCTGCTCACGCTCACCAACTGGTGGTCGTACTGGAGCACCCTGATCTGACCGGCGCACCGCGTCGCGGGGCTGTGGCCCCTTGCGGCACCGGCGTTGTCAGTGGGGTGGCATAGGCTCGTGAGCGTGGAGCCCGACCTGTTCACCGCAGCTGCCGAAGACCGTCAGGAGAAGGACCCCGCGGGGTCGCCTCTCGCCGTACGGATGCGTCCACGCACCCTGGACGAGGTGGTCGGGCAGCAGCATCTGCTCAAGCCGGGCTCGCCGCTGCGCCGCCTGGTCGGCGAGGGGAGCGGCGGGCCGGCCGGCCCGTCCTCGGTCTTCCTGTGGGGCCCGCCCGGCATCGGCAAGACGACCCTGGCCTACGTCGTCAGCCAGGCCACCAACAAGCGCTTCGTGGAGCTGTCCGCGATCACGGCGGGTGTGAAGGAAGTGCGGGCCGTCATCGACGGCGCCCGGCGCGCCTCGGGCGGCTTCGGCAAGGAGACCGTCCTCTTCCTCGACGAGATCCACCGCTTCAGCAAGGCCCAGCAGGACTCCCTGCTGCCCGCCGTCGAGAACCGCTGGGTGACCTTGATCGCGGCCACCACCGAGAACCCGTACTTCTCGGTGATCTCCCCGCTGCTGTCCCGCTCCCTGCTGCTGACGCTGGAGCCCCTCACCGACGACGACCTGCGCGGGCTGCTGCACCGCGCGCTGACCGACGAGCGGGGCCTGGGCGGCGCGGTGACGCTCCCCGCCGACACCGAGGCGCATCTGCTGCGTATCGCCGGAGGGGACGCCCGGCGGGCGCTGACGGCCCTGGAGGCCGGGGCCGGGTCGGCGATAGCCAAGGGGGAGCAGGAGATCACCCTCCAGACCCTGGAGGAGTCCGTCGACCGCGCGGCGGTCAAGTACGACCGCGACGGCGACCAGCACTACGACGTCGCCAGCGCCCTGATCAAGTCCATCCGCGGCTCGGACGTCGACGCGGCGCTGCACTATCTGGCCCGGATGATCGAGGCGGGCGAGGACCCGCGGTTCATCGCCCGCCGGCTGATGATCTCGGCGAGCGAGGACATCGGGCTGGCCGATCCCACGGCGCTGCAGACGGCGGTCGCCGCCGCCCAGGCCGTCGCGATGATCGGCTTTCCCGAGGCGCGGATCACGCTCAGCCAGGCCACGATCGCGCTGGCGCTGGCGCCCAAGTCCAATGCGGCGTACCTGGCCATCGACGCCGCCCTGGCGGATGTGCGCGCGGGGCTGGCCGGGGCCGTGCCGGCGCATCTGCGCGACAGCCACTACAAGGGCGCCCAGAAGCTGGGGCACGGGCAGGGGTATCAGTACCCGCACGATCTGCCGGGCGGGATCGCCGCGCAGCAGTACGCGCCCGATGAGGTGCACGGCAAGCGGTATTACGCGCCCACGCGGTACGGCGCGGAGGCGCGGTACGCCGACGTCACCGACCGGGTGCGCGCCCGGCTGCGCGGCGAGACGCTGCCGCGGCCCGCGGCCGACGACGACGCGGGCGAGGCTGCGTCGTCGTAGCCGGGCCGGGCGGTGGGGGAGGGGCCTCGCCCTCGCGGGCTGCGGGTCAGTCGGCGGCGGCTTCGAAGAGGGTGTGCATGGCGTGGCGCAGTTCGGCGACGTCGCGGACTGGTTCGGGGAAGTCGAAGCGGGCGTCGAAGGTGTGGTGGGCGGCGTCGGTGAAGCGCACGCGCAGGCCGAAGCGGTCCAGGGCGACGGGTACGGCCTGGTCGCGGGCGCCGCACAGCTGCTCCTGGCGGTCCCCGAGCAGCGAGCACAGCCCGCGCACCTGGGAGCCGTGCGCGGCGTGCAGATGCTGCAGCAGCTCCGCCTCGTGGGTCACCAGCGGGTCGGGGACGGCGGCGGCGAACTCCTCCGGCTCCACGGCGTCCGCGCCCCACAGATCGTCCACCGCCGCCTCGCCGACCTCCAGGCGCAGCATCATCCACGCGGGACGCCCGTACTGCCCCGGCGCGGGGTCGGGCTGGAGGGCCTCGCCGATGCCCAGCAGCTCCCCGACGGGGTGCCGCTCGGCCAGCAGCATGGCCGCTTTGGCCCGCTCCCCGTTGCGTACGGGAGTGAGCCAGCCGGCGATCCAGGCCCGTCCACGGATGCGATGGGGCACCGAAACGGGTGCTACGTCCGTGATCTCCATCACGGTTGCGAGGTCGTCGTCCTGCGCGTGCACGGCAGCCCGGGCGGCCGCGGAATCCCCAGGAACCAGCAGTAGCACGTCTCCTGAGGGTGTCACCGTCCTGCAGACCGGCGCGGACAGTCCGCTCTCGTCGGACTCCTCGACTCCAGGAATGCTCAAAGACGCCATACCATTGGACTCGACGAGAGTTCGTACGCGCTCGGCGGCACAGGGCTGCTGGGCGTCTTCCACGGGACGCGGCTGACCCGCCTCAGTGCTCTGACCAGCACTGGGCAGGGGGTTCCCAGGTCGAAACATGCGATCTCCTCGCGATAAGGTAAGCCTCACCTAACTTACTACGGAGGTTCGTTCCACGTGAACCAGTCGCGTCCCAAGGTCAAGAAGTCGCGCGCGCTCGGCATCGCGCTGACGCCGAAGGCTGTCAAGTACTTCGAGGCCCGTCCCTACCCGCCCGGCGAGCACGGCCGTGGCCGCAAGCAGAACAGTGACTACAAGGTCCGTCTGCTGGAGAAGCAGCGTCTGCGCGCTCAGTACGACATCAGCGAGCGCCAGATGGTCCGTGCCTACGACCGCGCTCGGAAGGTCGAAGGCAAGACGGGCGAGGCCCTCATCGTCGAGCTTGAGCGCCGTCTGGACGCGCTCGTCCTTCGTTCGGGCATCGCCCGCACGATCTACCAGGCCCGCCAGATGGTGGTCCACGGCCACATCGCGGTCAACGACCGCAAGGTCGACAAGCCGTCCTTCCGCGTCCGTCCCGACGACGTCGTGACGGTCCGCGAGCGCAGCCGCGAGAAGCACCCCTTCCAGGTCGCTCGCGAGGGTGGCTACGCCCCCGACGGCGAGACCCCGCGCTACCTGCAGGTCAACCTCAAGGCCCTGGCGTTCCGCCTGGACCGTGACCCGCAGCGCAAGGAGATCCCGGTGATCTGCGACGAGCAGCTCGTCGTCGAGTACTACGCCCGCTAAGCACCCCGCTTAAACGGCGCAGTTCCTCTGCCTCAGCCCGCTGTCTCCCCGCCGCTCGCGGAGGGGGAGGCGGCGGGTCTGCCGTATCCGCCGCTTTCCGGTGCCTCGATGTGCACCGTGCCGCGCGGCCCGGGAAGCGTGCCGGACTCCTCGGGCCCGTCCAGGATGCGGGCGACCGCCGCGTCCAGGTCCAGCCGCCCGCCCGCGCGCAGGCACCGCTCGTAGCGCTCGGTCCCCAGCAGCTCGCGGGCCTGCTCCTCGCACAGCGCGTGCGGCTGGTTGTAGTACTGCGAGCCGAACAGGGGCAGCCCGACCGAGGGCCAGATCCGCCCGGCCGCGCCCTGCAGGACGGCCGCCTCCTCCGCGTCGCCCTCGCCGAGCGTGACCAGCGCCAGCAGCTCGATCGCCAGCACCGCGCCCAGAAGGTCGTTGAAGGCGTGGTCGATGGCCAGGCACTCCTCCAGCAGGTCCCGGGCGCCCGCCCCGTCCCCGCGGGTCCAGGCCGCATACGCCAGTACGAACAGGGCGTAGGCCAGTGCCCAGCGCTCGCCGTGGTCCTCGCAGACCTGCTGGACCTCCTCGCACAGCCGCACCGCGCCCTCCAGGTCGCCCTGGAAGGCCACCGCCATCGCCAGCTCCACCTGCCCCATCAGCACATTGCTGTTCAGCTCGCCGATCTCCCGGTAGCGGGCCAGGGCGTCGCGCAGCAGCTCCTCGGCGCGCGGCATGTCGTCGCAGACCAGGGCCAGGCAGCCGGTGCGGTGCAGCGCGTACGCCGCCGCGACGGCGTTTCCCGTACGCTCCGCCTCCTCGCGGCACTCCTGGAGCGCGCCCATCGCGCCGACCGTGTCGCCCTGGAGCACCGCGACATAGCCGAGCACCCACAGGGCCTTGAGCCGGGACTCGTCGTGCTCGGTCTCGAGCTCCAGCGAGCGGTCCAGCCAGTGTCTGCCCTCGGAGAGCCGGCCGCAGCCGACCCAGAAGAACCACAGTGTCCCAGCGAGGTACTGGCCCAGGTGCGCGTCCTCGTGGCTGTCCAGGCTGTGCTCCAGCGCGACGCGGATATTGGGCAGCTCGGCGTCGATACGGGCGGCGACCTCGGCCTGCCGGG
This sequence comes from Streptomyces sp. UF-297, assembly GCF_058245575.1. NCBI lineage: Bacteria > Bacillati > Actinomycetota > Actinomycetes > Kitasatosporales > Streptomycetaceae > Streptomyces > Streptomyces sp. UF-297. The sequence goes on from NZ_JBSIBZ010000010.1 coordinate 46,065, forward strand.
GGCTGAACCAGTCCAGCTCGCACCAGGTGGCCAGGCCCACGTACCAGTCGCGGTGGCGCCGGCGCAGCCGCGCGGTGTCCTCCAGCGCTTCCAGCCAGCCCGCGCCGTAGGCCCGTACGGTGTCCAGCATCCGGTAGCGCAGCCCCGCCGGGGTCTCCTCGCGCACCACCAGCGACTGGGCCACCAACTCCGCGATGACGTCCAGGAGTTCGTCGGCGGGCAGGTCCTGGCCCGAGCAGACGTACTCCGCGGCCTCCAGGTCGAACTGCCCGGCGAAGACCGACAGCCGCGCCCACAGCAGCCGTTCCTGGGGCGTGCACAGCTCGTGGCTCCAGCCGATGGCCGTACGCAGCGTCTGGTGGCGCGGGAGCGAGCCGCGGGTGCCGCCGGTCAGCAGGCGGAAACGGTCGTCCAGGCGGTGCAGCACCTGCTCCACCGACAGGGCCCGCAGCCGCCCGGCGGCCAGCTCCAGGGCGAGCGGGATGCCGTCCAGACGGCGGCACAGCTCGGTGACGGCGGCGCGGTCGGGGCCCTCGGCGGTGAACCCGGCGACGACGGAGGCCGCGCGGTCGGCGAACAGCCCGGCCGCGTCCGCCTCTCGCATGGGCCGCAGCGGGAGGTTCTGCTCGCCGGGCAGGCCCAGCGGCCGGCGGCCCGCCGCCAGGACGCGCAGCGCGGGCGCGCGCCGCAGCAGCTCGGCGGTCAGCTCGGCGCACTCGGCCACCAGGTGCTCGAAGCCGTCCAGGACGAGCAGCAGCTCCCGCTCGGCGAGGTGGTCGCACAGCGCGGCGCGCGGCGGGCGCCCGGTGTGATCGGCCAGCGCCAGCGCCTCGGCGAGGGCGTGTTCCAGCAGGTGGGCGTCGTGCAGGGTGGAGAGCTCGACCAGCCACACCCCGTCGCAGAAGCGATCCTGCAAGATCGCGGCGGCGTGGGTGGCGAGCCGCGATTTGCCGACCCCTCCGACGCCGGTGAGGGTCACGAGCCGGGCGGATTCCAACTCCCGTGCCAATGCGGCGAGTTCGTCGTCGCGGCCGATGAACCGGTTGAGTTCCGCCGGTAGATTCCCGGGGGTGCTGGGGCGGGTGGGGAACTCGGGGGAGGGGTGATTGTGGCGCGGGGGGCGTCGCATGGGACACGGAGCGTACTCGCAGGTATGCGGACCGTACAATCGCGCTGCACAGAGCCCCTCGCCGCACGTCGCACGGGCCGCCGCCGCACGGGGAACACGGTGCGAATGCGGGGCCGCGGCGCGATAGGGTCGGGGTCTGCCGATGAGCAGGACGAGACCAGAGCAGACAAGAGCAGACGAGATCAGTCGGAGAGTGGTGCCAACGTGTCCGGTGGAGAGGTGGCCGGGATTCTCGTGGCCGTCTTCTGGGCGATCCTCGTGTCGTTCCTCGCCCTGGTGCTGGTGAGGCTCGCGCAGACGCTCAGGGCGACCACCAAGATGGTGGCCGAAGTGTCCGAGCAGGCCGTTCCGCTGCTGGCCGACGCGTCCGCGACGGTCCGCTCCGCACACACCCAGCTCGCCCGCGTCGACGCGATCGCCGCGGACGTGCAGGAGGTCACCGCCAACGCCTCCGCGCTCTCCTCGACCGTCTCCTCCGCCTTCGGCGGTCCACTGGTCAAGGTGGCCGCCTTCGGCTACGGCGTACGCCGCGCCATCGGCAAGAAGGGCGCGCCCGAGCAGCCGCGCACCGTCGTCGGCCGTACCCTGCCCGCCGCCCGCCGCGGCGGGCGCCGCAACCGTCGCTCCAAGGACTGATCTCAGCGATGTTCCGCCGCGCATTCTGGTTCACCACCGGCGCCGCCGCAGGTGTGTGGGCCACCAACAAGGTCCACCGCAAGCTGCGCAGGCTCCAGCCCGACAGCCTCGCCGCACAGGCAGCGGACAAGGCCGTCGAGACCGGGCACCGGCTGCGTCAATTTGCATTGGACGTACGCACGGGAATGGCGGACCGTGAAGAACAGCTGCAAGAAGCGCTGGGCCTGACGGCCGACGCGGGCGCCGAACGCGAGCTGCCCGCGCCGCGGCCGCGCGCCGTGCTCGAAACGCAATACCGAACTACCCGTACGACCCCTCGTACGACCGGGACAACCGGACCGACCGGAAAAGAGGACCACTGATGGAGTCGGCTGAAATCCGCCGCCGCTGGCTGCGCTTCTTCGAAGAGCGTGGGCACACCGTCGTGCCGTCGGCGTCGCTCATCGCGGACGACCCGACGCTGCTGCTGGTCCCCGCGGGCATGGTGCCCTTCAAGCCGTACTTCCTCGGCGAGGTCAAGCCGCCCTTCTCGACCGCCACCAGCGTCCAGAAGTGCGTGCGCACGCCGGACATCGAAGAGGTCGGCAAGACCACCCGGCACGGCACGTTCTTCCAGATGTGCGGCAACTTCTCCTTCGGCGCGTACTTCAAGGAAGGCGCGATCAAGTACGCCTGGGAGCTGCTGACCACGCCTCAGGACAAGGGCGGCTACGGCCTGGACCCGGAGAAGCTCTGGATCACCGTCTACCTGGACGACGACGAGGCCGAGCGCATCTGGCACGAGGTCGTCGGCGTGCCCAAGGAGCGCATCCAGCGCCTGGGCAAGAAGGAGAACTACTGGTCGATGGGCGTCCCGGGTCCGTGCGGCCCGTGCTCGGAGATCAACTACGACCGCGGCCCTGAGTTCGGCGTCGAGGGCGGCCCGGCCGTCAACGACGAGCGCTACGTGGAGATCTGGAACCTGGTCTTCATGCAGTACGAGCGCGGCGAGGGCACCGGCAAGGAGGACTTCGAGATCCTCGGCGAGCTGCCCAGCAAGAACATCGACACCGGCCTCGGTCTCGAGCGCCTGGCCATGATCCTGCAGGGCGTACAGAACATGTACGAGACCGACACCCTGCGCGTGGTCATGGACAAGGCCACCGAGCTGACCGGCGTGCGCTACGGCGCCGCCCGTGACACGGATGTCTCGCTGCGCGTGGTCGCCGACCACATGCGCACCTCCACCATGCTCATCGGCGACGGCGTCACCCCCGGCAACGAGGGCCGCGGCTACGTGCTGCGCCGCATCATGCGCCGCGCGATCCGCAACATGCGCCTGATGGGCGCCACCGGGCCGGTCGTCGCCGACCTCCTGGACGTCGTCATCAAGACGATGGGCCAGCAGTACCCGGAGCTGATCGAGGACCGCAAGCGCATCGAGACGGTCGCGCTGGCCGAGGAGGCCGCCTTCCTCAAGACGCTCAAGGCCGGCACCAACATCCTGGACACCGCCGTCAGCGAGACCAAGGCCGGCGGCGGCAAGGTCCTGGCCGGCGAGAAGGCCTTCCTGCTCCACGACACCTGGGGCTTCCCGATCGACCTCACCCTCGAAATGGCCGCCGAGCAGGGCCTTTCGGTGGACGAGGACGGCTTCCGCCGCCTGATGAAGGAGCAGCGGGAGCGCGCCAAGGCCGACGCCCAGGCCAAGAAGCACGGCCACGCCGACATGTCCGCCTACCGTGAGGTGGCCGACAAGGCGGGCTCCACGGTCTTCACCGGCTACAGCGACACCGAGGGCGAGTCCTCGGTGGTCGGCCTGGTCGTCAACGGCGCCTCCGCCCCGGCCGCCCACGAGGGCGACGAGGTCGAGGTCGTCCTGGACCGCACCCCCTTCTACGCCGAGGGCGGCGGCCAGCTCGCCGACATGGGCCGCATCAAGCTGGACAACGGCGCCGTCATCGAGGTCCGCGACGTCCAGCAGCCGGTCCCCGGCGTCATCGTGCACAAGGGCGCCGTCCAGGTCGGCGAGGTCGTCCTCGGCTCGTCCGCGTACGCCGCCATCGACGTCAAGCGCCGCCGGGCCATCGCCCGCGCCCACAGCGCCACCCACCTCACCCATCAGGCGCTGCGCGACGCGCTCGGCCCCACCGCCGCCCAGGCCGGTTCGGAGAACTCCCCGGGCCGCTTCCGCTTCGACTTCGGCTCGCCGACCGCCGTCCCCGGCACCGTGCTCACCGACGTCGAGCAGCGGATCAACGAGGTGCTCTCCCGCGAACTCGACGTGCACGCCGAGGTCATGAGCATGGAGGACGCCAAGAAGCAGGGCGCCATCGCCGAGTTCGGCGAGAAGTACGGCGACCGGGTGCGCGTGGTGACCATCGGCGACTTCTCCAAGGAGCTGTGCGGCGGCACGCACGTGCACAACACCGCCCAGCTGGGCCTGGTCAAGCTGCTCGGCGAGTCCTCCATCGGCTCGGGCGTACGCCGCGTCGAGGCCCTGGTCGGCGTGGACGCCTACAAGTTCCTGGCCCGCGAGCACACCGTCGTCTCGCAGCTGACCGAGCTGGTCAAGGGCCGTCCCGAGGAGCTGCCCGAGAAGATCTCCGGTGTTCTCGCCAAGCTGAAGGACGCCGAGAAGGAGATCGAGAAGTACCGCGCGGAGAAGGTCCTGCAGGCCGCCGCCGGTCTCGCCCAGGGCGCCAAGGACGTGCGCGGTGTGGCGCTGGCCACCGGCCAGGTCCCCGAGGGCACCTCCGCCGACGACCTGCGCAAGCTGGTCCTGGACGTGCGCGGCCGCATCCCGGGCGACCGCCCGGCCGTGGTCGCTCTGTTCACCGTCGCCAAGGGCCGCCCGCTGACCGTCATCGCCACCAACGAGGCCGCCCGCGAGCGCGGCATCAAGGCCGGTGACCTGGTGCGTACGGCCGCCAAGACGCTCGGTGGCGGTGGCGGCGGCAAGCCGGACGTCGCCCAGGGCGGCGGCCAGAACGCCGGCGCTGTCGGCGAGGCCATCGAGGCCGTCGAGCGCGCCGTCGCCGAGGCGGCCTGACGCCGTGAGCGCCGAGAACGCGATGCGGCGCGGCAGGCGGATCGCCGTCGATGTCGGGGACGCCCGGATCGGGGTCGCCTCGTGCGACCCCGACGGGATCCTCGCCACCCCGGTGGAGACCGTGCCCGGACGCGATGTCCCCGCGGCGCACCGGCGGTTGAAGGCGATCGTCGAGGAGTACGAGCCCATCGAGGTCGTCGTCGGTCTGCCCCGCTCCCTCAAGGGGGGAGAGGGGCCGGCCGCGGCCAAGGTGCGGGCCTTCGCCCAGGAGATGGCGAGGAACATCACTCCGGTCCCGGTCCGGCTGGTCGACGAGCGCATGACGACCGTCACAGCCACGCAGGGCCTGCGGGCCTCCGGGGTGAGGTCCAAGAAGGGCCGCTCGGTGGTCGACCAGGCCGCGGCCGTGGTGATTTTGCAGAGCGCACTGGAGACCGAACGGGTCTCCGGCACCGTTCCTGGAGAGAGCGTCGAAGTGGTCATCTGATCGCGATACGGTAACGTTCCGCGCGACGCGGCGGGGTTCGAGTCCTTCGAACGCCCGCCGCTCGAAGTAGAGGCGGACCGGTACAGCAAGGCGCTGCCACCCAAGGAGCGCACCGCCTCGCGGCTCTAGGGGATCGATGACTGAGTATGGGCGGGGCTACGGCTCCGAACCGTGGCATCCCGAGGACCCTCTCTTCGGAGACCCGGGTTCCTACGGAGGCCGGCCGCAGCAGCAGCCCCAGTGGGACGGGCAGCAGCATGCGGCCCCCTATCCCCAGAGCCACCAGCAGGGCCAGCAGCCGTACCCGCAGTATCCGCAGGACCAGCAGCATCAGCAGCAGTACGGCCAGCAGCAGGACCCGTACCAGCAGCAGACGCAGCCGCAGCAGCAGTACAACGGCGGCTGGGAGGCCTCGCAGGGCGGCGGTGCGCCGTACGACCCCTACGGCCAGCAGCCGCCGGTCGATCCCTACAGCGGCTCGGGCCCCGACTACTACGGGACCCAGGACGCCTATCCGCCGCCGCAGCCCCAGCACATGCGCCAGCAGGAGGCCCCGCCGCAGGACCCGCAGAACGTGGGCCCGCAGCACGCGGGATCGCAGGGCACGGCCCCGGCGGGGGACGACTGGCGGGCCGAGTCGGAGGCCGAGGACCGCGAACAGGAGCGGGTGCAGGCCTTCTTCGCGGGCGGCGACGGGGACAAGGACCGCCCCGAGGAGGAGAGCGAGTCGCGTGAGGAGCGCCGCTCCCGGCGCGAGCGGCGCGGCAAGAAGAACAAGCGGCGCAGCGGGCTGGCCTGTCTCGTCGTCGCCGCGGTGCTGGCCGGCGGCATCGGCGTGGTCGGCTACTTCGGCTACAGCTTCTGGGCGGAGCACTTCGGCCCGGCCCCCGACTTCGAGGGCGAGGGCAGCGGGGAGGTCCAGGTCGAGATCTCGCCGGGCTCGACGGTGGCCGAGATGGGTCTCACCCTCAAGCGCGAGGGCGTGGTCAAGAGCGCGGACGCGTTCACCGAGGCGGCCAATGACCTGAAGGCCAACAACATCCAGCCCGGGGCCTACACCCTGCGCAAGGAGATGTCGGCGGCCTCCGCGGTCAAGATGATGCTCGACCCCAAGACCCGCAACGGCCTGACCATTCCCGAGGGCTCGCGGGCCGTCAATGTCTACAAGGCCATCGACAAGAAGCTGAACCTGAAGGACGGTACGACCAAGGACGTGGCCGAGCGCGAGGCCAAGAACCTCGGCCTGCCCTCCTGGGCGGACAGCAACCCCAAGATCAGGGACCCGCTGGAGGGCTTCCTCTACCCCTCGACGTACTCGGTCAACAGCAAGGCCAAGCCGCAGGACGTCCTCAAGGAGATGGTGGCGCGCGCCAACCAGACGTACGCGAAGTACGACCTGGAGGCCAAGGCCAAGGAGCTGAACCTCAAGTCGCCGCTGCAGCTGCTGTCCGTCGCCAGCCTGGTCAACGCCGAGGGCGTCACCCACGACGACTTCCGCAAGATGGCCGAGGTGGTCTACAACCGCCTCAAGCCGGGCAACGCCGAGACCGTCGGCAAGATCGAGTTCGACTCGGCGTACAACTACATCAAGAACCAGAGCAAGATCGACATTCCGATCTCGGCGATCCGCAAGTTCGACCACCCCTACAACACGTACTTCTACGCGGGGCTGCCGCCGGGGCCGATCGGCAACCCGGGCGAGGACGCGCTGAAGGCGACGGTCAACCCGACCCACGACGGCTGGTACTACTTCATCTCCATCGACGGCAAGACCACGCAGTTCACCAAGACCTACGCCGAGCACGACAAGCTGGTCAGGGAATTCAACAAGCAGCGGCAGAAGGGCTGAGGGCGGGGCAGTGTCGGCAGCGTTGCGCACGAACAAGAACAGGGCGGCGGTCCTGGGATCGCCCATCGCCCACTCGCTCTCCCCGGTGCTGCACCGCGCCGCCTACGCCGAACTGGGGCTGGCGCACTGGGAGTACGGGCGCCACGAGGTGGACGAGGCGGCGCTGCCCGGCTTCCTGGAGAAGCTGGACGACAGCTGGGCGGGGCTCTCGCTGACCATGCCGCTCAAGCGCGCGGTCATCCCGCTGCTGGACGGCATCAGCGACACCGCCGCCTCCGTCGAGGCCGTCAACACCGTCGTCTTCACCGACGACGGGCGGCGTATCGGCGACAACACCGACATCCCGGGCCTGCTGGCCGCGCTGCGCGAGCGCGGGGTGGAGCGCGTGGAGCGCGCCGCCGTCCTGGGCGCCGGGGCCACCGCCTCCTCCGCGCTGGCCGCGCTCGCCCGTATCTGCACGGGCGAGGTGACCGCGTACGTCCGCAGCGGGGCGCGTGCGCGGGAGATGCGCGGCTGGGGCGAGAAGCTGGGCGTGGACGTCCGTACCGCCGACTGGGCCGACGCGGCAGAGGCGCTGTCGGCGCCGCTGGTCATCGCCACCACCCCCGAAGGCACCACCGACGCGCTGGCCGCCGCGGTCCCCGAGCGCCCCGGCACGCTCTTCGACGTCCTGTACGAGCCCTGGCCGACCGCGCTGGCCGCCGCCTGGAGTGAGCGGGGCGGCGCCGTCCTGGGGGGCCTGGACCTGCTGGTGCACCAGGCGGTGCTGCAGGTCGAGCAGATGACGGGGTGCTCCAGCGCGCCTCTCGCGGCGATGCGCTCCGCCGGCGAAGCGGCCCTCGCGGCGCGCTGACCTGACGTTCTCGGTCCGTTCCCTGGACGTGGGACGGGGGCTCCCGCGGAACATGGGAGGATCAGGGGAGACCGAGACCGTACACGCGAAAGCAGTCTTGAGGAGCACCGTTGAGCAGGTTGCGCTGGCTGACGGCGGGGGAGTCGCACGGCCCCGCACTGGTGGCGACGCTGGAGGGCCTCCCGGCCGGCGTCCCGATCACGACGGACATGGTGGCGGACGCCCTCGCCCGCCGCCGGCTCGGCTATGGGCGTGGCGCCCGCATGAAGTTCGAGCGCGACGAGGTCACCTTCCTCGGCGGCGTACGCCACGGCCTCTCCCTCGGCTCGCCGGTCGCGGTCATGGTCGGCAACACCGAGTGGCCCAAGTGGGAACAGGTCATGGCCGCCGACCCGGTCGACGAGGACGAGCTGGCCCAGCTGGCCCGCAACGCCCCGCTGACCCGTCCGCGCCCCGGCCACGCCGACCTCGCGGGCATGCAGAAGTACGGCTTCGACGAGGCCCGCCCGATCCTGGAGCGCGCCTCCGCCCGCGAGACCGCGGCCCGTGTCGCGCTCGGCGCGGTCGCCCGCTCCTACCTCAAGGAGACCGCGGGCATCGAGATCGTCTCGCACGTCGTCGAGCTGGCCGCGGCCAAGGCGCCCTACGGCGTCTACCCCAAGCCCTCCGACGTCGAGCGGCTGGACGCCGACCCGGTGCGCTGCCTGGACGCGGACGCGAGCAAGGCGATGGTCGCCGAGATCGACCAGGCCCACAAGGACGGCGACACCCTCGGCGGCGTCGTGGAGGTCCTGGCGTACGGCGTTCCGGTGGGCCTGGGCTCGCACGTGCACTGGGACCGGCGTCTGGACGCCCGGCTGGCCGCCGCCCTCATGGGCATCCAGGCCATCAAGGGTGTCGAGGTCGGCGACGGCTTCGACCTGGCGCGGGTGCCCGGCTCCAAGGCGCACGACGAGATCGTGGCCACCGACGACGGCGTCAAGCGCACCTCGGGCCGCTCCGGCGGTACGGAGGGCGGGCTGACCACCGGTGAACTGCTGCGCGTACGGGCCGCGATGAAGCCGATCGCGACGGTGCCGCGGGCCCTGAAGACCATCGACGTCACCACCGGCGAGCAGGCCCAGGCCCACCACCAGCGCTCGGACGTGTGCGCGGTGCCGGCCGCCGGCATCGTCGCCGAGGCGATGGTCGCGCTGGTCCTGGCGGACGCGGTGGCCGAGAAGTTCGGCGGCGACAGCGTGCCCGAGACCCGCCGCAATGTGCGCAGCTTCCTCGACAACCTGGCGATCAAGTGACCTCGTCCCACCCCGTCGTCGTCCTGGTGGGGCCGCCCGGCGCGGGCAAGTCCACCGTGGGCGCGCTGCTCGCCGAGCGGCTGGGCACCCAACTGCGCGACACCGACGCGGACATCGAGGCGGGAGCGGGCAAGCCCATCCCGGAGATCTTCCTCGACGACGGCGAGCCGCACTTCCGCGAGCTGGAGCGCGCGGCCGTACGAGCGGGGGTACGCGAGCACCACGGCGTCCTCTCGCTCGGCGGCGGCGCGGTCATGGACGACGGCACCCGGGCCCTGCTCAAGGGGCTCCCGGTGGTCTTCCTGGACGTCCAACTCGCCGACGCGGTACGGCGGGTGGGCCTGGACGCGCCGCGCCCGCTGCTGGCCGTCAACCCGCGCCAGAAGTGGCGCGAGCTGATGGACAAGCGCCGCCCGCTGTACACCGAAGTGGCCCGGGTCGTGGTCGACACCCAGGGCCGGACTCCTGAGGACGTGGTCGAAGCCGTCCTCGACGCTTTGGAGCTGAAGAACGCATGACAGAGCAGGTCACCCGCATCCAGGTCGGCGGCACGGCGGGCAGCGACCCGTACGAGGTCCTGGTCGGCCGCCAACTGCTCGGGGAACTCCCCACCTTGATCGGGCCCGGCGCCAAGCGGGTCGCGGTGCTGCACCCGGAGGCGCTGGCCGCCACCGGCGAGGCGCTGCGCGAGGACCTGGCCGGGCAGGGCTACGAGGCCATCGCCATCCAGCTGCCCAACGCGGAGGAGTCCAAGACCGTCGAGGTCGCGGCCTACTGCTGGAAGGCGCTGGGGCAGACCGGCTTCACCCGCACCGACGCGATCGTGGGCGTGGGCGGCGGCGCCACCACGGACCTGGCCGGGTTCGTGGCCGCCACCTGGCTGCGCGGGGTGCGCTGGATCGCCGTACCGACCACCGTGCTGGGCATGGTGGACGCGGCGGTCGGCGGCAAGACGGGCATCAACACCGCCGAGGGCAAGAACCTGGTCGGCGCCTTCCACCCGCCGGCCGGCGTCCTGTGCGACCTGGCGGCGCTGGACTCGCTGCCGGTCAACGACTACGTCTCGGGCCTGGCCGAGGTCATCAAGGCGGGCTTCATCGCCGACCCGGCGATCCTGGACCTGATCGAGTCCGACCCCGAGGGCGCCAAGCGCCCCGACGGGCCGCACACCGCCGAGCTGATCGAGCGGGCGATCCGGGTCAAGGCCGAGGTGGTCTCCGCCGACCTGAAGGAGTCGGGCCTGCGCGAGATCCTCAACTACGGCCACACCCTGGCGCACGCCATCGAGAAGAACGAGCGCTACAACTGGCGGCACGGCGCCGCGGTCTCCGTCGGCATGGTCTTCGCCGCCGAACTGGGCCGGATCGCCGGGCGGCTGGACGACGCCACCGCCGACCGGCACCGCACGGTCCTTGAGGCCGTCGGGCTGCCGCTGACCTACCGCGGCGACCAGTGGCCCAAGCTGCTGGAGACCATGAAGATCGACAAGAAGTCGCGCGGCGACCGGCTGCGCTTCATCGTCCTGGACGGCCTGGCCAAGCCCACCGTCCTGGAGGGCCCCGACCCGGCGATGCTGCTGGCCGCGCACGCCGAGATCGCGGCGTGAGCGGCATGAACCGCCGGGTGCTGGTGCTGAACGGGCCCAACCTCGGGCGGCTGGGCTCCCGCGAGCCCGATGTCTACGGCGCGACCTCCTACGCCGGTCTGGTCGAGCAGTGCACCGCGCTCGGCAAGGAGCTGGGCTTCGAGGTCGAGGTGCGCGAGACCAACGACGAGGGCGAGATGATCCGCTGGCTGCACGAGGCGGCCGACGGATCGCTGCCGGTCGTCGTCAATCCGGGCGCCTTCACGCACTACTCCTACGGCATGCGGGACGCGGCGGCCCAGCGCACCGCCCCGCTGATCGAGGTGCACATCTCCAACCCGTACGCGCGCGAGGAGTTCCGGCACAACTCCGTCATCGCCGCCGTGGCCAGCGGCACGGTCGCGGGCTTCGGCATCGGCTCGTACAAGCTCGCCCTGCGGGCCCTGGCGGACGAGCTCGCCGCCTGACCCCCGCCCCCTTGCGGGCACTCGCCGCCGCCCCCGGCCGTTGACACTGCGACGGCCGGGGGCGGGGCGTTAGCCACCGGCAGTCCAGGCGGTACATTTCGCCTGGGGCGCCGTGGGGGCGTGAACGGCCCGTCAGGACCGGCCGGTTGGCGCTCCCGAAACTGCATCAAGCGCGCATTTCGTACGTATCACCGCACCACCCGAGCAGTACGCACCGAGTCCCTCGCACGAGACGGAGAGCCACCGGATGCAGCACGCAGTGGGGGCTCCGCTGCCACCGCCTCACGGACCGGCAGCACCACAGACGCCCGCGATGAGCCGGCCGCAGGGCCCCGGCCATCCCATACCGCCCGGCCCGCCGCCCCAGCACACCGCGCCGGTCCCGGCGCCGCCCGCCGCCCCCGGCTGGAACGGCCACCCGCCGCAGCAGCCGCCGCGGGCCTGGCCCACCGAGTCCACCGGGCACATCCAGCTGCCGCCGGGCGCTCCCGTCGCGCTGCCCAGCACCACCGCTCCGGACGCCGCGCACGCGGCCGTCGCGGTGCTGCTCATCGGCCCGGCCGGTGCGGGCAAGACCAGCGTCGCCCGCCACTGGGCCGACACCCGGCGGGTGCCCACCGCGCACATCAGCCTCGACGACGTGCGCGAGTGGGTCCGCTCCGGCTTCGCCGACCCGCAGCAGGGCTGGAACGACCACTCCGAGGCGCAGTACCGCCTCGCCCGCCGCACCTGCGGCTTCGCCGCCCGCAACTTCCTGGCCAACGGCATCTCCTGCATCCTGGACGACGCCGTCTTCCCGGACCGCCCGGTGGTGGGCCTCGGCGGCTGGAAGCGCCATGTGGGCCCCGGGCTGCTGCCCATCGTGCTGCTGCCGGGCCTGGAGGTCGTACTGGAGCGCAACGCCCGGCGCAGCGGCAACCGCCGCCTCTCGGACGAGGAAGTGGCCCGCATCCACGGCCGGATGGCCGGCTGGTACAGCTCGGGCCTGCCCATCATCGACAACTCCTCGCACGACGTGGCCACCACCGCCCGCATGCTCGACGACGTGGTCGCCCGCAGCATCGCCAGCCCGCCGAGCTGGTAGCGCGGCGGTCAACGCACGGGCCCGGCCGCTACCCGATCCGGTGGAAAGGGCCGGGCCCGGACACGTACCGCGCCTGTGATCCGTCTGTGTCTGTGAGGCCCTCCCCGCGCGGGAGGGCGCCGAGACAGCGGTGAGAGACAGACGACGCAGATGCAGCCTTGGGCTCGAATCCTTGTGACGACCCTCGTCACCGGCCTGATCGTCGGGGCGTGCGCCCGGCCCGGCGACGAGCGGCCGCCCGGTCCTGTGGAGCCGCACCGCTCCCCGGCGCGCAGCGGCGCTCCGGCCCCACCCGCACCGACGGAGCGGACGGCCGAGGAGAGCAGCAGGGGCGGCGCGCGGGGGCCCGCGCGCCCGCAGCCCTCGCCCGGCCCGTCCGCGGGCCTGCGGGCCACGGAGCGGCCCGTGCGCCCGGTGCGTACGGTGCCCCCGCACGGCGGCTCGCCGACGGACACGGTGGAGGACCCGCTGGGCCAGGACCGCAACGTCCAGTCGCCGCCGCACGACGCCCTGGACCCCTGGTGGCCCGGCGGCGACCAGATCTCCCAGCGGCCCGGGGAGGCCACGCCGTCCTCGTCCCCGCTGCCCGCGCGGCGTACGGCGCCCGGCCCGATCGCCTCGGCGACGCCCGCGGCGCCTGTGCGGGGCACCGGCGCGAGCGCCCGCCCCGCGCCCTCTCCCGGCCCCGCCCGTACGGCGCCGCCCGTCGGTGGGGCGCAGGCGCGGTGAGCGCCCGTATGCCCGCACAGCGCCACCGCCCCCGTACGGTCCGCCGGCCGCCGCCCACCGACCCCGACCCCGCACCCGCACCCGCGCGCTCCGCCTCGGCGTGGGAGGCGATCGGCGTCCTGGGCGGCGAGTTCACCCTGGTCTCCGGGACGCTGGTGGTGCTGGTGGTCTACTTCGGCCGGCAGCGCTTCATCGCGATGGCGGAGTACCTCGGCCTGGACCAGACGATCTTCGAGAACGAGATCACCGGCTACGCGCTGCGCAGCGTCGATGTGCTCTTCCCCGTCCTCGCGCTCTCCGTCGGCCTGGTGCTGCTGGCGTACGGGGCGCAGCGCGTCCTGCACCCGCGGCTGGAGGCCTGGCTCGGCGGCGATCCGCTGCGTCGGCGCACGGTGGCGGTCACGCTCTTCTGCGCGCCCCTGTTCGCCATCGCCGTGGCCGCGGGCTTCGCCTACTCCAGCAACGACGACTGGCTCCATCTGGTCCTTCCGGTGCTGCTGACGGCCTCCGTGCCGGTGGTGGCCTACGGAGCCGCGCTGGCCCGTCCCGGCGGCGCCGTCGCCCGGCGCAGGCCGGTGCGGGCGCTGGTGGCGACGCTGGTGGTGATGGGGATGTTCTGGTCGACGACCGAGTTCGCCGTGTGTGTCGGGCACGGGCAGGCCAGGGCCCTGGAGAAGACCGTGGCCCGGCGCACCGTCGTGGTGCTCTACAGCAAGGCCGATCTGCACATCCCCGACCGGCGCCTGGGCATGCGCGCGACGCGGCTGCGCGACGGCACCTACCTCTACTGGGGCCTGCGGCTGTTCACCCGCGAGCGGGGGCGGCTGTACCTCCTGCCCCGGCAGGCGGTCGACGCCTCGCGGCTGTACGTGGTCCCCGAGGACAAGGACCTGCTCGTCCAGTACGGCGGCCATGCCCGCGCGGGCGTGCGCGACGGATGAGCGAGCGTGTGCCACCCCGAACGCCCCGGCCGGAATGCTCACTTCCGTCCGCCGCCCTAGCCTGTGCCTATGTCCGAGCTGCATGCGGCCCGACGTGCGCGGCTGCGCGACCGCTGCACGGCAGCCGGAAGCGCCGCCGCGCTGGTCTCGCGCCCTGCCAATGTCCGCTATCTCACCGGTTGCGCGCCTCCTGGCGCCGCCCTGCTGCTCCATGGGGCCGGTGACGTACTGCTGTGTCTGGATACCCCCACCGGGGATCCCTCCCAGGGCCGGCCCGCCGAGGGGCTGGAGGTGAGCGTGCTGCCGACGCGCGGCGGGGACCCCGTGGTCGCCGCCGCCGACCGGGCGGCCACGGCGGGAGCCGGGGCTCTGGCCGTCGAGGAGCACCATCTGACCGTCGCCCGGCACCGCGCGCTGACCCATGTCGCCCCGCGGCTGCGGCTGACCGATCTGGCCTGCGCCGTCGAGCAGATGCGGCTGGTCAAGGACGAGGAGGAGATCGCCTGTCTGCGGATCGCGGCGGAGATCACCGACCAGGCGCTGGGGGAGCTGCTGGAGTCGATCCTGGTCGGCCGCACCGAACGCCATCTCGCGCTGGAGCTGGAGCGCCGCCTGGTCGACCACGGCGCGGACGGCCCGGCCTTCGCCACCTCCGTGGCCGCGGGCATCCATTCGGGCCGCGCGGGCCATCTGCCCACCGACCGCAGAGTGGAGGAGGGGGATTTCCTGACGGTCGCCCTGGGGGCCAACTACCGCGGCTACCGCTGTGAGATCGGCCGTACCTTCGTCATCGGGACCACGCCGGCGGACTGGCAGATCGAGCTGTACGACCTGGTCTTCGCGGCCCAGCGGGCCGGGCGGGAGGCGCTGGCGCCGGGCGTGGAGTGCCGCGAAGTGGACCGCGCGGCACGCCAGGTTCTGGAGGTGGCGGGCCACGGTGAGGCGCTGGGAGCACGCACCGGACACGGGGTCGGACTCGAAATCGACGAGGACCCTCGGCTGTCCCCTGCGGCCATGGGTAAACTGGACGCTTGCGTGCCGGTCACCGTCGAACCGGGGGTTCACCTCCCGGGCCGCGGCGGCGTCCGGATCGACGACACACTCGTCGTCCGCCCCGAGGCGGACGGCGGGCCCGAGCTACTCACGATCACGACCAAGGAGCTGCTCGCGCTCTGAGCCGGACCCCGGCTCGGTGCGTGCGTCTTTCCTGGTCCCCACCATCCGCAGTCCAGGAGATACCGCAACCGTGGCATCCACGAACGACCTCAAGAACGGCATGGTGCTCAAGCTCGACGGGGGCCAGCTCTGGTCCGTTGTCGAGTTCCAGCACGTCAAGCCCGGCAAGGGCCCGGCCTTCGTCCGCACCAAGCTGAAGAACGTGCTCTCCGGCAAGGTGGTGGACAAGACCTTCAACGCCGGCGTGAAGGTCGAGACGGCCAATGTCGACAAGCGCGGCATGCAGTTCTCGTACATGGACGGCGAGTACTTCGTCTTCATGGACATGGACACCTACGACCAGCTGCACATCGACCGCAAGACGGTCGGCGAGGCCGCGAACTTCCTCCTCGAGGGCTTCGAGGCCGTTGTCGCGCAGCACGACGGCAGCGTGCTGTACGTCGAGCTGCCGGCCGCCGTCGAGCTGGTCATCGCCGAGACCGAGCCGGGCGTGCAGGGCGACCGCTCCACCGGCGGTACCAAGCCCGCCAAGCTGGAGACCGGCTACGAGATCCAGGTGCCGCTCTTCATCACCACCGGCGAGAAGATCAAGGTCGACACCCGCTCCGGCGAGTACCTCGGTCGGGTGAACAGCTAACCGTGGCTGCCCGCAACAAGGCCCGTAAGCGCGCCTTCCAGATCCTCTTCGAGGCCGACCAGCGCGGCGCCGACGTGCAGACCGTGCTCGCGGACTGGATGCGGCACGCCCGGACCGACCCCCGGCAGCCGCCGGTCAACGAGTACACCCTGCAGTTGGTCGAGGGGTACGCGGACCACATCGAGCGGATCGACGAGCTGATCGCCACCTACGCGGTCGGCTGGACGCTGGACCGGATGCCGGTCGTGGACCGCAACATCCTGCGGCTCGGCGCCTACGAGCTGGTCTGGGAGGACGAGACCCCGGACGCCGTCGTCATCGACGAGGCCGTGCAACTGGCGAAGGAGTTCTCCACGGACGACTCGCCGGCATTCGTCAACGGTCTGTTGGGCCGTTTGAAGGAACTGAAGCCGAGCCTGCGGCGCGAGCAGCAGGACTAGGCACCGGCTCGAGCACACGCGAGTGGGCCCGGAACACCGCGGTGTTCCGGGCCCTCTCGCGTGCTGTCCGGAGTGGTACGGCGTTAGCCGGGCCGGTGCCGGACAGCGAACCGCCGCCCCGGGTCGGTCCGGGGCGGCGGCACGTTTCTGCAGGCGGTGGGCCGGGTGTCAGAGGTCCTCGTGCGACACCGCGCGGCGCGCGTCCGCGTCCAGCACGCCCCAGCTGATCAGCTGCTCGGTCAGGACCGAGGGCGACTGGTCATAGATGACCGCGAGGGTGCGCAGGTCGTCCTGGCGGATGGAGAGCACCTTGCCGTTGTAGTCACCGCGCTGGCTCTGGATCGTGGCGGCGTAGCGCTGCAGGGGGCCGGCCTTCTCGGCGGGGACGTGGGCGAGGCGCTCCAGGTCCAGCACCAGCTTCGGCGGCGGCTCGGCGGCGCCGCCCGGGGTCGTGCCCGGCAGCAGCTCCTGCACCGGAACGCCGTAGAAGTCGGCCAGCTCGGCCAGGCGCTGTACGGTCACGGCACGGTCGCCGCGCTCGTACGAACCCACCACGACTGCCTTCCAGCGGCCCTGGGACTTCTCCTCGACGCCGTGAAGGGAGAGGCCCTGCTGGGTGCGGATGGCGCGGAGCTTGGCCCCGAGCTGTTTGGCGTATTCGCTGGACATATAGCTCCCCGGACGAAGACTCGTAACTCACTGTGAGGTTACGCAGCGTAATTTGGCTTCGTCAAGCCGAATGGGTCAGACCATCACCCGTCAGGGTCGCTTACCGGCGGCGCACGCGCCCCTGGTAACGTGGGGAACGTAAATCCGACGTCCTTTAAGGTCCGTCCCGTGAGGCGGAGAAGGAGGTCCGTTTCGTATGGACGTTTTGAGTTCCGGTCCGGCGCGCCCCGTGCTTGAGGGCCCGGACATCGCGCGCATGCTCACCCGCATCGCCCACGAGATCGTCGAACGCGCCAAGGGCGCCGACGACGTGGTGCTCCTCGGCATCCCCACCCGCGGCGTCTTCCTCGCCCGCCGGCTGGCCGCCAAGCTCGAGGAGATCACCGGCCGCAAGATTCCGGTCGGCTCGCTCGACATCACCATGTACCGCGACGACCTGCGGCTGGGCCCGGCCCGCACGCTGGCCCGCACCGAGATCCCCGGCGACGGCATCGAGGGCCGTGTGGTCCTGCTGGTGGACGACGTCCTCTTCTCGGGCCGTACGATCCGCGCCGCGCTGGACGCGCTCAACGACATCGGGCGCCCGCGGTCCGTACAGCTCGCGGTCCTGGTCGACCGCGGCCACCGCGAACTGCCGATCCGCGCCGACTACGTAGGCAAGAACCTCCCCACGTCGCTGCGGGAGACGGTCAAGGTCCAGCTCACCGAGGAGGACGGCCGCGACGCCGTGCTGCTCGGGCTCAAGCAGACCGCCCCGGCCGGCGAGCAGTAGCACACCCGCGTACGGACCCGGTGACACCGGGCTCCTACCCATGCCTGCTCGACGGACATACCCGTATACCTCCCTCACCCACGGAGAAACCGGATGAAGCGTCACCTCATCTCGGCCGCCGACCTCACGCGCGACGACGCCGTCCTGATCCTCGACACCGCCGAGGAGATGGCCCGGGTCGCCGACCGGCCGATCAAGAAGCTCCCCACCCTGCGCGGACGGACCGTCGTCAACCTCTTCTTCGAGGACTCCACCCGCACTCGTATCTCCTTCGAGGCCGCCGCCAAGCGGCTCTCGGCGGACGTCATCAACTTCTCCGCCAAGGGGTCCTCGGTCTCCAAGGGCGAGTCCCTCAAGGACACCGCGCTGACCCTGGAGGCGATGGGCGCCGACGCCGTGGTCATCCGGCACGGCGACTCCGGCGCCCCGCACCGCCTGGCCACCTCCGGCTGGATCGGCGGCTCGGTCGTCAACGCCGGTGACGGCACCCACGAGCACCCCACCCAGGCGCTGCTGGACGCCTTCACCATGCGCCGCCGCCTGGTGGGGCAGGACGCGGGCCTGGGCCAGGACCTGGCCGGGCGCCGCATCACCGTGGTCGGCGACATCCTGCACAGCCGGGTCGCCCGCTCCAACGTCCACCTGCTGACCACCCTGGGCGCCGAGGTGACGCTGGTCGCGCCGCCGACCCTGGTGCCCATCGGCGTGGAGAACTGGCCCTGCGAGGTCTCCTACGACCTGGACGCGGTGCTCGCCAAGTCCGACGCGGTGATGATGCTGCGCGTCCAGCGCGAGCGCATGAATGCCGCCTTCTTCCCCACCGAGCGCGAGTACGCGCGCCGCTACGGGCTGGACGGCGACCGCATGGCGCGGATGCCCGAGCACGCCATCGTCATGCACCCCGGCCCGATGAACCGCGGCATGGAGATCACCGCCGAGGTCGCCGACTCGCCGCGCTGCACCGCCGTCGAGCAGGTCACCAACGGCGTCAGCATCCGCATGGCGGTCCTCTACCTGCTTCTCGGCGGCAACGAGCCCGCCATCACCACCCGCTCCGAGGAAGGCAAGTAACCATGAGCAAGATCCTTATCCGCGGGGCGAAGATCCTGGGCGGCGAGCCGCAGGACGTCCTGATCGACGGCGAGACCATCGCCGAGGTGGGCACCGGCCTGAGCGCCGAGGGCGCCCAGGTCATCGAGGCCGACGGGCAGATCCTGCTGCCGGGCCTGGTGGACCTGCACACCCACCTGCGCGAGCCGGGCCGCGAGGACTCCGAGACGGTGCTCACCGGCACCAAGGCCGCCGCGGTCGGCGGCTACACCGCCGTGCACGCCATGGCCAACACCTTCCCCGTCGCCGACACCGCCGGCGTCGTGGAGCAGGTGTGGCGCCTGGGCAAGGAGTCCGGCTACTGCGACGTACAGCCGGTCGGCGCCGTGACCGTCGGCCTGGAGGGCAAGCAGCTCGCCGAGCTGGGCGCCATGCACGACTCCGCGGCGGGCGTGAAGGTCTTCTCCGACGACGGCAAGTGCGTGGACGACGCCGTGATCATGCGGCGCGCGCTGGAGTACGTGAAGGCCTTCGACGGTGTCGTGGCCCAGCACGCCCAGGAGCCGCGGCTGACCGAGGGCGCCCAGATGAACGAGGGCATCGTCTCCGCCGAGCTGGGCCTGGGCGGCTGGCCCGCCGTCGCCGAGGAGTCGATCATCGCCCGGGACGTGCTGCTGGCCGCGCACGTCGGCTCGCGGGTGCACATCTGCCACCTGTCCACGGCCGGCTCGGTGGAGATCGTGCGCTGGGCCAAGTCCAAGGGCTGGAACGTCACCGCCGAGGTCACCCCGCACCACCTGCTGCTGACCGACGAGCTCGTACGGTCCTACAACCCCGTCTACAAGGTGAACCCGCCGCTGCGCACCGAGGCCGACGTCCTGGCGCTGCGCGAGGCGCTGGCCGACGGCACCATCGACTGCGTGGCCACCGACCACGCCCCGCACCCGCACGAGGACAAGGACTGCGAGTGGGGCGCCGCCGCCATGGGCATGGTGGGCCTGGAGACCGCGCTGTCCGTCGTCCAGCACACGATGGTCGACTCCGGCCTGCTGGACTGGGCGGGCGTCGCCGACCGGATGTCCTTCCGCCCGGCCCACATCGGCCGCCTGGAGGGCCACGGCCGTCCCGTCGAGGCGGGCGAGCCCGCCAACCTCACCCTGCTGGATTCCGCTTACCGTGGTGTGGTGGACCCCGCGGGCTTCGCCTCCCGCAGCCGCAACACCCCCTACGAGGGCCGTGAGCTGCCGGGGCGCGTCACCCACACCTTCCTGCGGGGCCGGGCAACGGTACTCGACGGGAATCTGGCGTGACACCTCCTACGACCCTGATCCAACTCGCCGCGGAGCAGCAGTCCGCGGAGCTCACCAACTGGGGCGCGCGCATCGCCTGGGTGGTCGGCCTGCTGCTGTTCGTCGTGCTCGTCTACTGGCTGATGCGCGAGGGCTGGAAGTGGCGCGGCAAGCTCCAGGGCGACCTGCCCGAGCTGCCCGCCGTGCCCGAGGCGGCCGGCGAGCCGCGCCGCGAGATGAGCGGCCGCTACCACGGCTCGACCACCGCGGGGCAGTGGCTGGACCGCATCGTCGCGCACGGCCTGGGCACCCGCAGCCGCGCCGAGCTCACCCTGACGGACCAGGGTGTGGCCGTCGTACGACCCGGGGCGCAGGACTTCTTCGTCCCGGTCGCCGCGCTGCGCGGCGCCCGGCTGGAGCGCGGCATCGCCGGCAAGGTCCTGCCCGAGGGCGGCCTGCTGGTGATCACCTGGAAGCACGGGGACAAGGAGATCGACTCCGGCTTCCGCTCCGACCAGGCCGATGAGCACCCGGCCTGGGTGGAGACCATCAACCACCTCAGTACCACCAAGCACACCGAGAACATCCAGACGGAAGGCGCACGATGACGACCTCCACCAGGGGAGCTGCGAAAGTTCCCGCCGTACTCGTCCTGGAGGACGGCCGCAGCTTCCGCGGCCGCGCCTACGGGGCCGTGGGGGAGACCTTCGGCGAAGCGGTGTTCTCCACCGGCATGACCGGCTACCAGGAGACGTTGACCGACCCCTCCTACCACCGCCAGGTCGTCGTCATGACCGCCCCGCACATCGGCAACACGGGCGTCAACGACGAGGACCCGGAGTCGGCCCGCATCTGGGTCTCCGGCTACGTCGTACGCGACCCCGCCCGCATCCCCTCCAACTGGCGCTCGGTGCGCACCCTGGACGAGGAACTGGCCGCGCAGGGCGTCGTCGGCATCAGCGGCGTCGACACCCGCGCGCTCACCCGCCACCTGCGCGAGCGCGGCGCGATGCGCGTCGGGATCTTCTCCGGCGAGGCCGTGGCCGATGAGGCCGCGCTGCTGGCCAAGGTCAAGGCCGCCCCCGAGATGAAGGGCGCCGACCTCTCCCAGGAGGTCGCGACCAAGGAGGCGTACGTCGTACCGGCGATCGGCACCAAGAAGTTCACGGTCGCCGCGATCGACCTGGGCATCAAGGGCATGACCCCGCACCGCATGGCCGAGCGCGGCATCGAGGTGCACGTGCTGCCCGCCACCGCCACCGTCGAGGACGTGTACGCACTCCGGCCCGACGGCGTGTTCTTCTCCAACGGCCCCGGTGACCCGGCCACCGCCGACCACGCGGTCTCCGTCATGCGCGGCGTCCTGGAGCGCAAGACGCCGCTGTTCGGGATTTGCTTCGGCAACCAGATCCTGGGCCGCGCGCTGGGCTTCGGTACGTACAAGCTCAAGTACGGCCACCGCGGCATCAACCAGCCCGTGCAGGACCGTACGACCGGCAAGGTCGAGGTCACCGCGCACAACCACGGATTCGCCGTCGACGCCCCGCTCGACAAGGTCTCCGAGACCCCCTTCGGCCGCGCCGAGGTCTCCCACGTCTGCCTCAACGACGACGTGGTGGAGGGCCTCCAGCTGCTCGACCAGCCGGCCTTCAGCGTCCAGTACCACCCCGAAGCAGCCGCGGGCCCGCACGACGCCGCGTACCTCTTCGACCGTTTCGTCTCCCTGATGGAGGGCCAGCGTGCCTAAGCGCTCCGATATCCAGTCCGTCCTGGTCATCGGCTCCGGCCCGATCGTCATCGGCCAGGCCGCGGAGTTCGACTACTCCGGCACCCAGGCCTGCCGGGTCCTCAAGTCCGAGGGCCTGCGCGTCATCCTGGTCAACTCCAACCCGGCCACGATCATGACCGACCCGGAGATCGCCGACGCCACCTACGTCGAGCCGATCACCCCGGAGTTCGTCGAGAAGATCATCGCCAAGGAGCGCCCCGACGCGCTGCTGCCGACGCTGGGCGGCCAGACCGCCCTGAACACCGCGATCTCCATGCACGAGGCCGGTGTCCTGGAGAAGTACAACGTCGAGCTGATCGGCGCCAACGTCGAGGCGATCAACAAGGGCGAGGACCGCGACCTGTTCAAGGGCGTCGTCGAGGCCGTCAACGCCAAGATCGGCCACGGCGAGTCCGCCCGCTCGGTGATCTGCCACTCCATGGACGACGTCCTGGCGGGCGTGGACGAGCTGGGCGGCTACCCGGTCGTGGTCCGCCCCTCCTTCACCATGGGCGGCGCCGGCTCCGGCTTCGCGCACGACGAGGAGGAGCTGCGCCGCATCGCCGGCCAGGGCCTCACCCTCTCGCCGACCACCGAGGTGCTCCTGGAGGAGTCCATCCTCGGCTGGAAGGAGTACGAGCTGGAGCTGATGCGCGACAAGAACGACAACGTCGTGGTCGTCTGCTCCATCGAGAACTTCGACCCGATGGGCGTGCACACCGGTGACTCGATCACCGTCGCCCCGGCGATGACGCTCACCGACCGCGAGTACCAGCGGCTGCGCGACATCGGCATCGCGATCATCCGCGAGGTCGGCGTCGACACCGGCGGCTGCAACATCCAGTTCGCGGTCAACCCGGTCGACGGCCGGATCATCGTCATCGAGATGAACCCGCGTGTCTCGCGCTCCTCGGCGCTGGCCTCCAAGGCCACCGGCTTCCCGATCGCGAAGATCGCCGCGCGTCTCGCCGTCGGCTACACGCTGGACGAGATCCCCAACGACATCACCGAGAAGACCCCGGCGTCCTTCGAGCCCACCCTCGACTACGTCGTGGTCAAGGCCCCGCGCTTCGCCTTCGAGAAGTTCCCCTCCGCCGACTCCACGCTGACCACGACCATGAAGTCGGTCGGCGAGGCCATGGCGATCGGCCGCAACTTCACCGAGGCGCTCCAGAAGGCCCTGCGCTCCCTGGAGAAGAAGGGCAGCCAGTTCACCTTCGTCGGCGAGCCCGGCGACAAGGCCGAGCTGCTCGCCGAGGCGGTGCGCCCCACCGACGGCCGCATCAACGCCGTCATGCAGGCCATCCGCGCCGGCGCCACCCCGGAAGAGGTCTTCGACGCCACGAAGATCGACCCCTGGTTCGTCGACCAGCTCTTCCTGATCAAGGAGATCGCCGACGCGCTGGCCGCCGCCGAGAAGCTTGACCCCGAGCTGCTCGCCGAGGCCAAGCACCACGGCTTCTCCGACGCCCAGATCGCCGAGATCCGCGGCCTGCGCGAGGACGTCGTGCGCGAGGTGCGCCACGCCCTCGGGGTGCGCCCGGTCTACAAGACGGTCGACACCTGCGCCGCCGAATTCGCCGCCAAGACCCCGTACTTCTACTCCTCCTACGACGAGGAGAGCGAGGTCGCCCCGCGCGAGAAGCCCGCGGTGATCATCCTGGGCTCCGGCCCGAACCGCATCGGCCAGGGCATCGAGTTCGACTACTCCTGCGTCCACGCCTCCTTCGCGCTCAGCGACGCGGGCTACGAGACCGTGATGGTCAACTGCAACCCGGAGACCGTCTCCACCGACTACGACACCTCCGACCGCCTGTACTTCGAGCCGCTGACGCTCGAGGACGTGCTGGAGATCGTGCACGCCGAGTCGCTGGCCGGACCGATCGCGGGCGTCGTCGTCCAGCTCGGCGGCCAGACCCCGCTGGGCCTCTCGCAGGCCCTGAAGGACAACGGCGTACCGGTCGTGGGCACCTCGCCCGAGGCCATCCACGCCGCCGAGGACCGCGGCGCCTTCGGCCGGGTGCTGGCCGAGGCCGGGCTGCCCGCGCCCAAGCACGGCACCGCGACCACCTTCGCCGGCGCCAAGGCCATCGCCGACGAGATCGGCTACCCGGTGCTCGTACGCCCCTCGTACGTGCTGGGCGGGCGCGGCATGGAGATCGTGTACGACGAGGCCCGCCTGGAGTCGTACATCGCCGAGTCCACCGAGATCAGCCCCACCCGGCCGGTCCTGGTCGACCGCTTCCTGGACGACGCGATCGAGATCGACGTCGACGCGCTCTACGACGGCCACGAGCTCTACCTCGGCGGCGTCATGGAGCACATCGAGGAGGCCGGCATCCACTCCGGCGACTCCGCCTGCGCGCTGCCCCCGATCACGCTCGGCGGCTTCGACATCAAGCGGCTGCGCGCCTCGACCGAGGGCATCGCCAAGGGCGTCGGCGTCCGCGGCCTGATCAACATCCAGTTCGCGATGGCCGGCGACATCCTCTACGTACTGGAGGCCAACCCGCGCGCCTCCCGTACCGTCCCCTTCACCTCCAAGGCGACCGCCGTGCCGCTGGCGAAGGCCGCCGCCCGCATCTCGCTGGGCGCCACCATCGCCGAGCTGCGCGAGGAGGGCCTGCTGCCCAAGAGCGGCGACGGCGGCACCCTGCCGCTGGACGCGCCGATCTCGGTGAAGGAAGCCGTCATGCCCTGGTCGCGCTTCCGCGACATCCACGGCCGCGGTGTGGACACGGTGCTGGGCCCGGAGATGCGCTCGACCGGCGAGGTCATGGGCATCGACACCGTCTTCGGCACGGCGTACGCCAAGTCGCAGGCGGGCGCGTACGGACCGCTGCCCACCAAGGGCCGCGCGTTCATCTCCGTCGCCAACCGCGACAAGCGCTCGATGATCTTCCCGGCGCGTGAGCTGGTCGCCCACGGCTTCGAGCTGCTGGCCACCTCCGGCACGGCCGAGGTGCTCAAGCGCAACGGCATCAACGCCACCGTCGTGCGCAAGCAGTCCGAGGGCGAGGGCCCGGGCGGCGAGAAGACCATCGTCCAGCTGATCCACAGCGGCGAGGTCGACCTCATCGTCAACACCCCGTACGGCACCGGCGGCCGCCTGGACGGCTACGAGATCCGTACGGCCGCGGTGGCGCGCAGCGTCCCGTGCCTGACCACGGTCCAGGCGCTGGCCGCCGCCGTCCAGGGCATCGACGCCCTCAACCACGGTGACGTGGGCGTGCGTTCGCTCCAGGAACACGCCGAGCACCTGACCGCGGCCCGCGACTAGCAGCCCTGAGGGGGACACCGGAAACGGTGTCCCCCTCTTCGTGAGGACATCGAGAACATGTACAAGCTCTTCTTCCAGCTCGTCTTCAAGCGGATGGACCCCGAGAAGGCCCACTACCTGGCCTTCCGCTGGATCCGGCTGGCGGCCCGCGTGCCCGTGCTGCGTACCTTCGTCGCGGCCGTCCTGGCGCCCCGCTACAAGGAACTGCGCACAAAGGCCCTCGGCCTGCGCATGCACGGCCCCTTCGGCCTCGCCGCGGGCTTCGACAAGAACGCCGTCGCCATCGACGGCATGTCGATGCTCGGCTTCGACCACATCGAGATCGGTACGGTCACCGGCGAGGCGCAGCCCGGCAACCCCAAGAAGCGGCTCTTCCGGCTCGTACCGGACCGTGCGCTGATCAACCGCATGGGCTTCAACAACGAGGGCTCGGCGGCCGTCGCCGAGCGGCTGCGCGCGCGCACGCCGGTCTTCAAGACCGTCGTCGGCGTCAACATCGGCAAGACGAAGGTCGTCCCGGAGGCCGAGGCCGCCGCCGACTACGTCAAGTCCGCCGAGCGCCTCGCCCGCCACGCGGACTACCTCGTCGTCAACGTCTCCTCGCCCAACACCCCGGGCCTGCGCAACCTCCAGGCGACCGAGGCGCTGCGCCCGCTGCTGACCGCCGTGCGCGAGGCCGCCGACCGCAGTGTGCCGGGCCGCCGGGTCCCGCTCCTGGTCAAGATCGCTCCGGACCTCGCCGACGAGGACGTCGACGCGGTCGCCGACCTGGCCGTCGAGCTGGGCCTGGACGGCATCATCGCCACCAACACCACCATCGCGCGCGAGGGCCTCGGCCTGAAGTCCGACCCCGAGCTGGTCAAGGAGACGGGCGGGCTGTCCGGCGCGCCCGTCAAGGAGCGCTCCCTGGCCGTCCTGCGCCGCCTGTACGCCCGCGTGGGGGACCGCCTGGTGCTCGTGGGTGTCGGGGGCATCGAGAACGCCGAGGACGCCTGGCAGCGCATTCTGGCGGGCGCCACGCTGATCCAGGGCTACAGCGCCTTCATCTACGAGGGCCCGTTCTACGCCCGCGCGATCCACAAGGGCCTGGCCGCGCGCCTGGCCGCCTCCCCGTACGCCACCCTCGCCGACGCGGTCGGCGCCGACGTGAGGAAGTCCGCATGAGTGCCCTGGAGCCCTTCGGCGCACGTCTGCGCCGCGCGATGGACGAGCGCGGCCCGCTGTGCGTGGGCATCGACCCGCACGCCTCCCTGCTGGCCGACTGGGGCCTGAACGACGACATCCAGGGCCTGGAGACCTTCACGCGCACGGTTGTCGAGGCGCTGGCCGGCCGCGTCGCCGTCCTCAAGCCGCAGTCGGCCTTCTTCGAGCGTTTCGGCTCGCGCGGCATCGCCGTACTGGAGACGGCCGTCGCCGAGGCCCGCGCGGCCGGTGCGCTGGTCCTGATGGACGCCAAGCGCGGCGACATCGGTTCCACCATGGCCGCTTACGCCGCCACCTACCTCGACCCGGCCTCCCCGCTGTTCTCCGACGCGGTCACGGTCAGCCCGTACCTGGGCTTCGGGTCGCTGCGCCCGGCCGTCGAGACGGCCCGCGAGAACGGCTGCGGGGTGTTCGTCCTGGCGCTGACCTCCAACCCGGAGGGCCAGGAGGTCCAGCACGCGGTGCGGGCCGACGGCACCACCGTCGGGGCCACCGTGCTCGGCCACCTCAAGGCCGAGAACGCCGGCTGCGCACCCATGGGCTCCTTCGGGGCCGTCGTGGGCGCCACGCTCGGCGATCTGTCCTCCTACGACCTGGAGATCGACGGCCCGCTGCTGGCGCCCGGCATCGGCGCGCAGGGGGCGACCCCGGCGGACCTGCCCAAGGTCTTCAAAACCGCGGTCCGCAACGTCGTCCCGAGTGTGAGCCGGGGGGTCCTTCGGCACGGTCCCGACGTCGCAGGGCTGCGCGATGCGGCGGCCCGATGCGCCGACGAAGTGCGCGCCGCCGTCCGATAGCGGCCCATCGGCCGGGACTTTCGTCCCGAAATGTCCTGGTCAGCAGAGTCTGACCAGGACTTTTCCGCTGTTCTCGCTGACTCAGAGCGCCTTGGCCGCTAGTCTCCGACGAGAGCACCGCACGTAAGGGCGTTGCTCGTTGCTCCGCAGGTGCGGGGCGACTAGGTTCCACACGGTCCGTATCCGACAGTTCTACATCCGAGGTGACGTAGGCGTGGCTCTTCCGCCCCTTACCCCTGAACAGCGCGCAGCCGCGCTCGAGAAGGCCGCCGCGGCTCGCCGGGAGCGCGCCGAGGTCAAGAATCGGCTCAAGCACTCCGGCGCCTCCCTGCACGAGGTCATCAAGCAGGGCCAGGAGAACGACGTCATCGGAAAGATGAAGGTCTCCGCCCTCCTCGAGTCCCTCCCCGGCGTCGGCAAGGTCCGCGCCAAGCAGATCATGGAGCGGCTCGGCATCTCCGAAAGCCGCCGTGTACGCGGTCTCGGTACCAACCAGATCGCCGCCCTGGAGCGCGAGTTCGGCAGCACCGGCTCCTGAATGACCCCAGTGGCTCGCGGGCGGGTTTCCTGGCACGCCCGTGAAGCTGGAATAATCGCTGCATGAGTGATCGTCCGCGGCTGACCGTGCTCTCCGGCCCCTCGGGGGTCGGCAAGAGCACGGTTGTCGCCCATATGCGCAAGGTTCATCCCGAGGTCTGGCTCTCGGTGTCGGCCACCACCCGCAAGCCGCGACCCGGCGAGCGGCACGGTGTCCACTACTTCTTCGTCGAGGACGAGGAGTTCGACAAGCTCGTCGCCAACGGCGAGCTGCTGGAGTGGGCCGAGTTCGCAGGCAACCGTTACGGCACCCCGCGGAAGGCGGTCCTGGACCGGCTGGAAGCCGGGGAGCCGGTCCTGCTGGAGATCGATCTGCAGGGCGCGCGGCAGGTCCGTGAGTCCATGCCGGAGGCGCAGCTGGTCTTCCTGGCTCCGCCGAGCTGGGAGGAGCTGGTCCGCCGGCTCACCGGCCGCGGCACCGAGGCCCCCGAGGTCATCGAGCGCCGTCTGGCGGCCGCCAAGGTCGAGCTGGCGGCCGAGCCGGAATTCGATACCACCCTGGTGAACACCTCCGTCGAGGACGTGGCGCGTGAGCTGCTAGCCTTGATGAACGTTCTGTGATCTTTAAACCCCATCGGAAGGCAGAGAGTGTCCTCTTCCATCACCGCGCCCGAGGGCATCATCAACCCGCCGATTGATGAGCTGCTTGAGGCGACCGACTCGAAGTACAGCCTGGTGATCTACGCCGCCAAGCGTGCGCGCCAGATCAACGCGTACTACTCGCAGCTCGGTGAGGGCCTGCTCGAGTACGTGGGCCCGCTCGTGGACACCCACGTCCACGAGAAGCCGCTGTCGATCGCGCTCCGCGAGATCAACGCGGGTCTGCTGACCTCCGAGGCCGTCGAGGGCCCGGCTCAGTAAGCACTGGTTTTACGGCCACAGGCCCGGCAGCGCGGCTGTCGGGCCTGTGGTGTGTCATGGGTACAGCAGGTTTCGCCGGCAGGGGAGAGGCAGTGGACAAGCCGAAGGTCGTTCTCGGGGTCAGCGGCGGGATCGCCGCCTACAAGGCGTGCGAGCTGCTGCGGCGGCTGTCGGAGTCGGGCCACGACGTGCGCGTCGTACCGACCGCGTCCTCCCTGCACTTCGTGGGCGAGGCGACCTGGGCGGCGCTGTCGGGCAACCCGGCCTCCACCGAGGTGTGGGAGTCCGTCCACGAGGTCCCGCACGTGCGCATCGGCCAGGGCGCCGACCTCGTCGTGGTCGCCCCCGCCACCGCCGACCTGCTCGCCAAGGCCGCCCACGGCCTGGCCGACGACCTGCTCACCAACACCCTGCTGACCGCCCGCTGCCCGGTCGTCTTCGCGCCCGCGATGCACACCGAGATGTGGGAGCACCCCGCCACCCAGGAGAACGTCGCCACGCTGCGCCGCCGCGGCGCGATCGTCATCGAGCCCGCCGTGGGCCGGCTGACCGGCGTGGACACCGGCAAGGGGCGCTTCCCGGACCCGGTGGAGATCTTCGAGCTGTGCCGGCGCGTGCTGGCGCGCGGGCCGCAGGGGCTCGCGCAAGACCTCGCCGGGCGCCATGTGGTCGTCAGCGCGGGCGGTACGCGCGAGCCGCTGGACCCGGTGCGCTTCCTGGGAAACCGTTCCTCCGGCAAGCAGGGGTACGCGCTCGCCCGCGCCGCGGCGGCCCGCGGCGCCCGCGTCACGCTCGTGGCGGGCAACACCGAGCTGCCCGACCCGGCGGGCGTGGACGTGGTGCACATCGGCACGGCCGTCCAGCTGCGCGAGGCCGTGCTGAAGGCCGCCGAGGACGCGGACGCGGTGGTCATGGCGGCCGCGGTCGCCGACTTCCGGCCGGCCGCCTACGCCACCGGAAAGATCAAGAAAAAGGACGGCCAGGAGCCGGAACCGGTCGCGCTGGTGCGGAATCCGGACATCCTCGCGGAGATCTCGGCCGAGCGGCCCCGGGCCGGACAGGTCGTCGTCGGCTTCGCGGCCGAGACCGACGACGTACTGGACAACGGGCGCGCCAAGCTGCGCCGCAAGGGCTGTGACCTGCTGGTCGTCAACGAGGTCGGCGAGCACAAGGCGTTCGGTTCGGCGGAGAACGAAGCGGTGATCCTGGCCGCGGACGGGGCCGAGACCCCGGTGCCGTACGGCCCCAAGGAGGCCCTCGCCGAGACGGTCTGGGACCTTGTCGCGGCCCGCCTGCCCGCCTCCGCGGGCTGACCGGCACCGATCTTGGCGCTGATCCTCACGCCGGTTCTTGTGCGGCCCTCGCGCCGATCCCCGCACGGTCTCGAATTCGCCCCACCGGCCCCACCAAATCCGGCAAACCTCCTTGACCCGGACGGGCGCCAGGGGTGATCGTCCTACCGGATGCCGCTGTGTCGCAGGTCACGGGGGCTATGTAATCCGAGACTGCGTGCCCCAACGCCGCAGATGACCGATAAACTGGCAGTGGATCGAGCCGAGCGCAGCTCTCGAGCCTTTCCACCAATGCTCAGCCAGCAGCCGCTGCAACCCCAGGGAGCGATGTGTCCCGCCGCCTGTTCACCTCGGAGTCTGTGACCGAAGGTCACCCCGACAAGATCGCTGACCAGATCAGCGACACCATTCTCGACGCCCTCCTCAAGGAGGACCCGACGTCCCGGGTCGCCGTCGAGACCTTGATCACCACTGGCCTGGTCCACGTCGCCGGTGAGGTGACGACGAAGGCCTACGCGCCGATCGCCTCGCTCGTGCGTGCCAAGATCCTCGAGATCGGCTACGACTCCTCCAAGAAGGGCTTCGACGGCGCTTCTTGTGGCGTCTCGGTCTCCATCGGCGCACAGTCGCCCGACATCGCCCAGGGTGTCGACACCGCGTACGAGAAGCGGGTCGAGGGCGACGAGGACGAGCTGGACAAGCAGGGCGCGGGCGACCAGGGCCTGATGTTCGGCTACGCGTGCGACGAGACCCCGGAGCTCATGCCGCTCCCGATCCACCTCGCGCACCGCCTCTCGCGCCGCCTGTCCGAGGTCCGCAAGAACGGGACGATCCCCTACCTGCGCCCCGACGGCAAGACCCAGGTCACCATCGAGTACGACGGCAACAAGGCCGTCCGCCTGGACACCGTGGTCGTCTCCTCGCAGCACGCCTCGGACATCGACCTGGACTCCCTGCTCGCGCCCGACATCCGCGAGTTCGTCGTCGAGCACGTCCTCAAGCAGCTGGTCGAGGACGGCATCAAGCTGGACACCGACGGCTACCGCCTCCTGGTCAACCCGACCGGCCGCTTCGAGATCGGTGGCCCGATGGGCGACGCCGGCCTGACCGGCCGAAAGATCATCATCGACACCTACGGCGGCATGGCCCGCCACGGCGGCGGTGCCTTCTCGGGCAAGGACCCCTCCAAGGTGGACCGCTCGGCCGCCTACGCGATGCGCTGGGTCGCCAAGAACGTCGTCGCGGCCGGCCTGGCCGCCCGCTGCGAGGTCCAGGTCGCCTACGCGATCGGCAAGGCCGAGCCGGTCGGTCTGTTCGTGGAGACCTTCGGCACCGCCACGATCGACACCGACAAGATCGAGCACGCCATCGCCGAGGTCTTCGACCTCCGCCCGGCCGCGATCATCCGCGACCTGGACCTGCTGCGCCCGATCTACGCCCAGACCGCCGCCTACGGCCACTTCGGCCGTGAGCTGGAGGACTTCACCTGGGAGCGCACCGACCGCGTGGACGCCTTGCGCAAGGCCGCGGGCCTGTAATCCCGCATCGCCGTTCATACGGCCCCGAACCGCTCCGGCGGTTCGGGGCCGTACGCGTATGGGGGCTTGGGCGCGGGGCGGTGCCACAAGCCTCACGGTTCTTCCCGGTGGTCCTGTCCTTCGCCGGATTCCGGGCGGTCTGTTTCTGCGGGTGGTTCGTCGGTGGGACTGGTGCCGGAGGGCGGTTCGGGGGAGTCGAAGCGCTCGCGTACGGCCGTGGCCGCGTCCGCGCAGTCCATCGCGGCCAGATAGTCCGCGACGCGTCGGGCGAAGAGCGCGCGTACGGCGTCGTCGTGCAGACCGGCGCCGCTCATCAGGAATTCCAGTGCCTCCGGCACGCCTGGTTCTGCCGGCTCATGCGGGGGCGGATGACCGTTCGGCGAGGCGGAGTCGGCGAACGGCCCCCCGTAGGCGAAAGGGTGGCCGTTCATCGTTGTTCCGGACGGCTCGGCTGCGGTGTTGTCGGGCTGCGGTACGAGGTGACGGAACAGCTCAGGGATCGCCCTGTTGTTGGCCGCCGAGGACAGCTGGGCGAGCGGGCCGATCAGATCCACCGTCTTTTCCACCCGGTCGTCGTGCTTGGCCATCCACCAGACCACAGCGCTTCCGGTGTCCTTGAGCACTTCGTTGCCCAAGTAGGTGCGTTTGCTGCGCTCGTAGTTGCGCTCGTGCTCCCAGACATCCTCGTTCTTGCGCACGGTCGAGAGCTTGGTGAGCCGGTCCTGGTCAGCGTCGGACAGCTGAAGCGTGACGTTCTCGGCCATTGCCTCCACCAGGCCCGATGCGTCGAGCCGCATCATGCCGAGGGCGCCGTCGAGTTGATGCTGGGCGAGGGTGCTGCGGTACGGAAACTGCTGAGCGGTGATCTCCTGGGCACGGGTGAGGACGGCATCCACTGCCAGGCCTCCCGCGTTGATATGCGCCGTCCCGCTTGGGCCCTCCACGGGGCGCCAGCGGACCGTGGCGGAGAAGAGGAAGTCGTAGTCCTCCACGGCGCTGGGCAGAGCGACTCCACTCACGGTCCGTTCCCAGCGCTCCACGGGCGGAATCGGCAGGTCCGGATCCGGGAGGAATTCCCGCGGAATCGATGCACGCTGTCTGCGGGTGACCACGACGGTGACGGTCGCGCCGGCGAGCAGTACGGAGGCCAGTGCCGGCCAGGCCCATCTGGGCCAGTGCAGGCACAGCCCGATAATGACCAGGAGCAGTGCGCAAATGAGGGTGAGAAAGGCCGTCACGGTCTTGTGGCCAGAACTCATGGCGAGATCTCCGGGGCGGTGTCACATGCTGGGGACGGCGGGCTCAAGGCCCTCGGCGGCGTCGATGCGGCGGGCCAGGGCGGAGGTGAGCGCGCCGCGCTGCTCCGCCTCGGAGGGGGCCGCGGATGCCCAGTCGCGGGCGACGACGTGGAGACGGGCAAGGATTCCGGGGGTCGGTGCGGCGGCGCTCACCACCACATCGAGCAAGGCATCGCGGTGCGTGCCGCTCGCCAGGGCACCTGTCAGCCAGTCCGCGAGGTGTCCTCGCCATTCCTGGTACGGGTGATGGCGCAGCACGGCTGCCCAGCCGGTGGTCAGACGCTCGCGTGTCGCCAGGCTGACGAACAGCCGCCGAGTGCGGCAGGCCACCGCGGCCAGCGCCAGCAGGATGCCGGAGTCGGCCGGGTGGCGCTCCGGCTGCAGGCGGCCCAGGAGTAGGCGGAAGAGCCTGTCGCTGCTGCGTGCGAGGCCGATGAGTGCTTCCAGTTCCTTGCTCTCGCCGGGATGTGAGGCCCGGGTGAGGTGGTGCAGCCGTACCAGTGCCTGATCCGGGTGGCGCACAGCCATCACTCGGGCACAGACCAGGACGAGGGCTTGGCGAAGGTCCCTGGACGTCCCGGCCTCCAGCGACCAGTCGTAGATCTTCTGCCGGAACGCCCTGCCGTGCTCGTCATGTTCGAGGCCCTCCGCCAGCGCCTGGGATGCGTCCGGCAGCAGCCGTCCTCCCGGATGCCGGGTCCATTGTTCGGCCAGCCACCACAGGTCCGAGGGGCGTTGGTTCGCCAGGCACTGCTCGGCGAAGCGGCTGATCAGTGCGGATCGTTCGTCCTGGTGCAGCTCGCGCCGGTTCACACAGTCCCGCACCCAGTTGCGGAACCGTTCGCGCAGGTCGGGGAAGTACGTCCAGAAGTGAGCGCGGATGGCGGCGTCATAGCCGACCACGCGGAAGCGGACCCCGCCATCCTTCTCCGTTCCGGCGGTGATGGCCTTGAACTCGGCCGTGAGGTCGGTGTGCTCGAGGCGCGGGCGCTCGTCCGGGGGCGGGCCGATGATGCCCTGCAGGCCGGCCGCGGCCCGGAAGACGGTGTCGGGGGCGCAGCCGTGGAACATGGCGAGGCTGAAGGCCAGGACCCGCTGGCGGCCGGTCAGCGCGGCGAGGAAGTCGGCGACCTGGGGGCGGTGGTGAGCGGCCCGGGCCGTCATCGCCCGGTCGCGCCACTGGCAGAACGTACCCACCGCACCGACCGCGTCCCGCTCGCGGCGGATGAGGTCCGCGAGCCGGGCGACGTCGCGCAGCGGAGCCTCGGCCAGGTACTGGGCGAGCTGCGGTGCGGTGACGTCGGCCGGTTCGGGGCGGATGCCTTCCAGGCGCAGGTGTCGCATCAGCACCGCCGCACCACGGGGGCGCTCGATGTCGGTGGTGAGGCCGTGGAGTTCGGCGTGCTGGAGGTATCCCAGATGCTGGGGCAGGACGACTACGAGGCGTGCGCTGCGGCGTTCCACCACGGTCCGGAAGTCGGAGAGCTCCGCCTGCACGGCGTTGTAGCGCGGAGTGTCGCTGTTGGAGAGGTCCAGCAGCAGGCGGTCGCGCTCGCCGATCAGTGCGGGGTCCAGTGCGCGATCGGTGGTGTCGTCTGCTGTGTCGGGCAATTCGTGGAAGTTGCCCGCGCCTTCGGAGAGCTCGTGCAGGAGTATCAGCGCGGCGGCCCTGCGGCCGCTTCCGGGTTGCCCGGTGAGCAGCACGGCACTGCGGTCGCGCAGCAGGTCTCGTGCCCGGCGTAATCCGGGTGGGTAGACGAAGCGCTGGTGGAGCCACAGCCGGTCGTCGTAGGCGATGGCCAGGGAGGCTTTCGCCCGGGGAGTGGAGAGGCGGAACGCCGCTGCGTCGAAGTTGAGGTTGTACTGGTCGCCGGGGCCGGAGTGCACCGCGCCGTGGGCCTGGGAGATGTGGGAGCCGAGGTGGTCGGTCATCGGCTGTCTCCCCGGTAGCGGCGGGAGGAGCCGAACCGGTGCTGGATCGGACCGTGGTTGTCGCCCGAGATGTGCGTGGTGCCTTCACCGTTGATCTGGGTGTCGATCTGGTCGCCACTGCCGGTGTGCAGGGGTGCGTTGGCTTCGTTGACGAAGGTGCCGAGAGTGCCGTGCAGCATGCCGATGCCGCCGCTCTGGCCCTCGTTGCGTACACCGGGGCCGGGGCCGGGGGCATGCGGCGGGTCCTGCGGCGCAGGCCGTGCTGCGGATGCTGCGGTGTCCAGGGCGGCGAGCTCCGGTACCTGTGCGGTGAGCCGGTCGCCCAGCCGTGCCAGATCGGCCTGCCGGTCATTGAGGAGGAAGCGTTCGTACTGGCACTCCGCCAGCTCGGCCATCGACGGCGGCAGAGTCCGCGGATCGAGCTGTTCCACATGTCGGCCGAGCAGCAGAGGGACGACCAGTACGCCGCAGGCCAGCGCTTCCTCGATCTCCCGGCGTACCCAGTCGTTCTCGTTGTCCAGGGCCCGCTGGCCCGGACATTCGCGGTCGGGGGCGTTCAACCAGCCGTCGCCCATGAGGGCGAGCAGCACACAGCTGCGCCGCACGGCGCCGAGCATGATGCGCTCGTACTTGGCGCCAGGGGGAATGGATTTGTTGGCGAGGAAGGCGCTGTTCTTGCCGAACCGTTCGGACAGTGCCTGATCGATGAGGCAGGCTGTTTCTTTGCCGTCCTTGGTGCGGTAGTTGATGAACACCTCGTGCATGGCGTGCTGTCCCTTCCGGTAAGTGCGTCGGTGGGGTGGATGGAGGAAGCAGGCGCAGGTCAGGCCGGGAGTGAGCTCAGGGTCGTCGAGAGCCGGGGGTCCAGCGCCCGGACCGAGGCGTTGCGCGGGTGCCGCAGCAGGATCCGTGAGAGCCGCCGCAGGTCGGCCGTGATCGTCGCGGAGTGCACCAGCGTCACCGAGCCGAGGAGGTCCTCGGTCAGTGAGCAGGCGTGGTCGAGTTCTCCGGCGGAGGCGTGGGCCAGGGCGCGGCGCACGCCGTAGCGGGAGCGGGTGCGCAGGGCGTGAGCGGGGAGCCTGGCCGTCTCCCGGTCCAGGACCTCGGCGGCCTGTGCCGGGCGGCCCAGCTCGTACAGGCACCATCCTGTGAACATCGACACCACATCGGGTAGATGCGAGGCGCCGATCACCGGGGCCGAGGGTTCGGGCGGCTCCTGTCCGAGCAGGTCGCGGGCGCGGTCGAGGCTGTGCATACATGCGCGGTGGTCGCCGAGGACGGCCTGGCTCTGGGCGAGAGTCTGCGCGGCCAGGCCTCGGATGCGGGGTGGTGCGGTGCCCGCGAGTGCTCGCTCGGCGAGACCGGCGGCCCGGGTCGGATCGCCACGGAAGAGGCTGATGAGGGAACGGCGGGCCAGGGCATACGTGGCCAGGGCACGGTCATTGCCGGTGGCTGCCAGCTTCACCGCCCGGTCGGTCCACCACAGCGCTGCCTCGTCGTTGCCTGCTTCCTGGGCCATCCAGCCCGCGTATTCCGCATACCGAGAGGCCAGTACCAGCAGCTTGGCACGCGTACGGGCTCCGCAGCGGGTGGCCAGCTGTTCCAGGCTGTGCGCCTGAGCGATCAGCGGGGGCAGGACGAGGCCAGGGCCCGAGGACTGGCCCAGGCGGCGGAACTGGGTGAACAGAGAAAGCGAGGCGTCGACCACATTGGCCGCGCCGTCCTCGGTCACGCTGTTCGTGTCGGCTGTGCCGAGGGCGAGCACCGAAGCAGCACCCGCCGTGATGACCGTCCGGCGGCCGACCGAGCGGAACGAGCCCGTGCCGTCCTTGTCCAAGTGCATCAACCACACCTCACCGTCGTGACGGGGTTCCGGTAACTGCGGCAACGGCGCCGCGGCCATGGGGGGCGGCACCAGGCGCGTGAGCGCGCCATCGGCCGAGAGCCGGGCGTCGCAGATGATGGCCAGCTCGCGGGTGGGCGCTTTGAGCCCGCGTTCCACTTTGCTCAGCTGGGATTTGCTGTAGTGCACCAACTTGCCCAGCTGTTGCAGGGAGAGGGCGGCCGCCAGGCGCCTGCGGCGGAGCTCCTGTCCGAACTCGTGCGGCTGCTGCACCACTTCGACCTCCGTATCTGTCCGCGCGGGCAGCCGACGAGCGTTGCGAGTCAGCGTGCGGCAGGCGGCGGGGCGGGACAAGGCGGGTGGGGGTGTTTCCCGTTTCCAGTTCGGAAGGGAAGCGGACGCGGGAGGGGATGTCGAGAGGGGCTTGAGACGGTGTGGGCGGGCGCGGTCGGAGCGGCCCGGTGTCGGTGGGGTCTGCTAAGACTGGTGCTGTGAGCAGCGGAGATGGGGGTCGGGGAGTGGGGGCGGGTGAGGAGCCGGAGCAGCTTGCGCTGATTCGGGAGACGGTGCGGGAGAGCAAGGCGGCGCGGGCGAAGCCGCGTACGTGGCGGGGGGCCGCGCTGGCGCCCGAGCTGCCGGTGGCGCGGGTGCTGGTGGACAAGGGCCTGGTGCACCTGGACCGGTATTTCGACTACGCCGTGCCTGCGGCGATGGATGCCGAGGCGCAGCCCGGGGTGCGGGTGCGGGTGCGGTTCGGGGCGGGGGAGAAGGGCGGCCGGCGCGAAGGGGGGCGGCTGGTCAGCGGGTTCGTGGTGGAGCGGTGTGCGGAGAGTGAGTTCCGGGGGGTGCTCGCGCCGCTCGCGCAGGTCCTGTCGCCGGAGCCGGTGCTGACGCCAAAGCTGCTGGCGCTGTGCCGGGCCGTCGCGGACCGGTACGCGGGCACGCTCGCCGATGTGGTGCAGCTGGCGGTTCCGCCGCGGCGGGCGCGCGCGGAGGCGAAGGCCTCGCCGGAGCCGCTGCCGCCCAACAGCCCGCCGGAGGTGGGGAGTTGGGCGAGGTATCCGGCGGGGGCCGGGTTCCTTCAGGCGCTGGGGAGCGGGGAGTCGCCGCGGGCGGTGTGGACGGCGCTGCCGGGGCCGCAGTGGCCGCAGGAGCTGGCGCGCGCGGTGGCCGCGACGCTGGCCTCCGGGCGCGGGGCGCTGGCGGTCGTACCCGACGGGCGGGCCGCGGCGCGGGTGGATGCCGCGCTCGAGGAGCTGATCGGGGCCGGGCGGCATGTGGTGCTCAGCGCCGAGTGCGGGCCCGAGGAGCGCTATCGCCGCTGGCTGGCGGTGAGCCGCGGCTCGGTGCGGGCCGTGATCGGTACGCGCGCGGCGATGTTCGCGCCGGTGCGGGACTTGGGCCTGGTGGCCATCTGGGACGACGGCGACTCCAGCCACAGCGACCCGCACGCCCCGCAGCCGCACGCCCGAGAGGTGCTGCTCCAGCGGGCACGTACGGAGCGGGCGGGCTTCCTGCTGGGCGGGCTGAGCTGCACGGTCGAGGCGGCGCAGCTGGTCGAGACGGGCTGGGCCCGGCCGCTGGCGGCGGCCCGGGAGCAGGTACGGGCCGCAGCGCCGCTGGTCCGCACGGTCGGCGACGGCGACGAGGCGCGGGACGCGGCGGCCCGGGCCGCCCGGCTGCCGACCATGGCGTGGCAGGTGGTGCGCGAGGGGCTCAAGAGCGGGCCGGTGCTGGTGCAGGTGCCCCGGCGCGGGTACGCCCCCCGGCTGGCCTGCGAGCGGTGCCGTGAGCCCGCCCGCTGCCGGGCCTGCGCGGGCCCCCTGGAGGCGCAGGCGGCCGGGGAGCTGCGCTGCGGATGGTGCGGCAGGGGTGAGGAGGAGTGGCACTGCGCGGAGTGCGGCGGCAGGCGGCTGCGGGCCCAGGTAGTGGGCGCGCGGCGTACGGCCGAGGAGCTGGGGCGGGCGTTCCCCGCGGTCCCGGTGCGCACCTCGGGGCGGGACCACGTCCTGACCTCGGTGCCGGGCGCGCCCGCGCTGGTGGTGAGCACGCCCGGCGCGGAGCCGGTGGCCGAGGGCGGCTATGCCGCGGCGCTGCTGCTGGACGGCTGGGCGCTGCTGGGGCGGCCCGATCTGCGGGCGGACGAGGAGGCGCTGCGGCGCTGGCTGGGCGCCGCGGCGCTGGTGCGCGGACACGAGGAGGGCGGCACGGTCGTCGTGATCGCTGAGCCCACGCTGCGCCCGGTGCAGGCGCTGGTGCGCTGGGACCCGGCCGGGCACGCGGTACGCGAACTCGCCGAGCGGGCCGAGCTGGGCTTCCCGCCCGTATCGCGGATGGCGTCGGTGACGGGCCGGGCCGAGGACGTCGCGGAACTGATCCGCGGTGCCGAACTCCCGCAGGGCGCCGAGGTGTTGGGGCCCGTGACGCTCCCCGTACCCGACCCCGCCCGGCCGCGCAGGGCGGGCGATCCGCCGCCGGGCGAGGAGTGGGAGCGCGCCCTGGTACGCGTACGGCCCGGGCAGGGCGCGGCCCTGGCGGCGGCACTCAAGGCGGCGCAGGCCGCCCGGCTGGTGAAACGGGAGGGAGAAGCCGTGCGGGTGCGAATCGATCCGCCGGATGTGGGGTGAGGGGCGGAGAGCTGTGGTTGGGGTGGTGGCGTGGGTGGTGTTCGTGGCCGGGTCCGGTGGGGGGGCGGAGGGTTGCGGTCGGGGTGGTGGTGTGGGGTGCTGGTTGTGGCGTGGGTGGTGTTCGCGGCGGGGTCCGGTGAGGGGCGGAGGGCTGCGGGCGGGCCGGTGGTGCGGGGTGCCGCTCGTTGCGTGAGCCGGCTGGGCACGGTGAGGGGTGGGGCGGTGGGGGCTGTTTCGTCCGGTGGTGATGGGAGCGGGGGCGGGCGATGTGCGCGGACACGGCGCCGCCCCGGGGGCCGGTGGGCCGGTCCGGGGCGGCGGCGGGAAGGGCGCGGGTCAGCCGTTGCGGGGGCCGGGGAAGGCGCCGGGACGAGCTTCTTCCCTGGTTGCCGTGGTGGGCTGGCCGGGGATGGACCGGGCAGCGGGGACGGACGGGACGGCGGCGGGCGTGCTGGGCAGGCCGGGCGCACCGGTGACGGCGCGGGCCGCTGACGTTTCTGCTGTGCGGACCGTTTCTCCGCCTTCGGCGGTGGACTGCGCGGTCGTCCGCCGGGCGCCGTAACGGCGGTGCACCGCCTGCTTGGTGACGCCGAGCGCCGAACCCACCGCGTCCCACGAGAAACCCAGCGAGCGGTCGAAGTCCACCGCTGCCGTGACGAGGGTCTCGACGCTGTCCCGCAGCTCCTGGGCGAGACGCACGGTCGGCGCCGGCGCGCGCCCGTAGACGACGAAGCCCGCGGAGGGGCCCGTACGGCGCGGCCGGTAGACGTTGCCGAGCTGAGCGGTCAGGGTGCGCAGCGCGTCCACCTGCCGGCGGACCCGCTCGATGTCCCGCACCAGGAGGTGCAGGCTGGCGCGGGCCTGGGCGTCGTGGGTTGCGTGGTCGGCCATGAACAAGCCTCTCGAACCGGCGTTGAAAGGAATGGTGAAAACGATCGGGCCGCCTAAACGGGAGCGGCCCGATGCAGTCAATGTCGCTTGACCAACGCGACACCAGTGGCTGTGGTCACGGTATGGGGGCGTACGAGCTTCCGGGCGGGGCGCGCGTTGGCTCGTACGCCCCTGGGGGCCCTGGGGGACCCGGCCAATAGACTGGTGCGCCGTTCCGTAGCGTGTGAGAGGTAGTGCGCCAACCCATGAGGCTCGTATTCGCCGGCACCCCCGAGGTCGCCGTACCCGCACTGGACGCCCTGATCGCTTCGGATCGGCACGAGGTCGTGGCCGTCGTGACCAGGCCCGATGCCCCGGCGGGGCGTGGCCGCCGACTCGTCGCCAGCCCGGTGGCCGAGCGAGCGGAGGAGGCGGGCATCGAGGTGCTCAAGCCCGCCAAGCCGCGCGACGCCGACTTCCTGGCCCGGCTGCGGGAGATCGCGCCGGACTGCTGCCCGGTGGTCGCCTACGGGGCGCTGCTGCCCAAGGCCGCGCTGGAGATTCCCGCGAAGGGGTGGGTCAACCTGCACTTCTCGCTGCTGCCCGCCTGGCGCGGTGCGGCCCCCGTACAGCACGCGGTGCTCGCGGGCGACGAGATGACCGGTGCGTCCACCTTCCTGATCGAGGAAGGCCTGGACTCCGGGCCGGTGTTCGGGGTGGTGACCGAGGCGGTACGCCCCACCGACACCAGCGGCGATCTGCTGACCCGCCTGGCCTTCGCGGGGTCCGGGCTGCTGGCCGCGACGATGGACGGCATCGAGGACGGCACGCTCAAGGCGGTGCCGCAGCCGGCCGAGGGCATCACGCTCGCGCCGAAGATCGAGGTCGAGGATGCCAGGATCGACTGGGCGGCTCCGGCGCTGCGGGTGGACCGTGTGGTGCGCGGGTGCGCTCCCGCGCCCGGTGCGTGGACGGTCTTCCGGGGGGAGCGGCTGAAGGTGAACGCGGTGGGGCTGGTGCCCGAGCGCACGGATCTGGCGGCCGGGGAGCTCGCCGCTACGAAGAAGGCGGTGTACGTGGGGACCGGGAGCCATGCGGTGGAGTTGCTGTGGGTGCAGCCGCAGGGGAAGAAGCCGATGGCGGGGGCGGACTGGGCGCGTGGGGTGCGGATCGCGGACCGGGAGCGGCTCGGGGCCTGAGCGGTCGGCTGGAAGCGCGCGGGCCGGTGGGGGCTGGTCGCGCATTCCCCGCGCCCCTTACGGGCTCGTGTGTCCCTGACGTCGACCCGGCGGCGGAGGCCCGGTGCCTCCCGCGCGTGGGCGGCTGCGGGGCGACGGCGCTGCTGGTCCGGGGGCCGGGGAGGTGGCGTCCGTGGGTGGGCGGCTGCGGGGCGACGTAGGCTGGGGTTGAATTTCGTCCAGTACCCGGAGCACATTTCTCGTGAGTGGTCAGTCGCGCCGCCCCAGCAAGCCCTACCGCCGTCCCCAGAAGGATCCGGTGCGGATTCTCGCGTTCGAGGCGTTGCGGGCCGTGGATGAGCGGGATGCGTACGCCAACCTCGTTCTGCCGCCGCTGTTGCGCAAGGCGCGGGAGTCGGGGGACTTCGACAGCCGGGACGCGGCACTGGCCACGGAGCTGGTGTACGGGACGCTGCGGCGCCAGGGGACGTACGACGCGATCATCGCGGGTTGTGTGGACCGGCCGCTGCGCGAGGTGGACCCGCCGGTGCTGGACGTACTGAGCCTGGGCGCGCACCAGTTGCTCGGTACGCGCATTCCCACCCACGCCGCGGTCAGCGCCAGCGTGGAGCTGGCGCGGGTCGTGCTGGGCGACGGGCGGGCCAAGTTCGTCAACGCCGTGCTGCGGAAGATCGCCGCGGACGACCTGGACGGCTGGCTGGAGCGGGTCGCGCCCGAGTACGACGAGGACGCCGAGGAACACCTGGGCATCGTCCACTCCCATCCGCGGTGGATCGTCTCCGCCCTGTGGGACGCGCTGGGCGGCGGGCGCGCGGGTATCGAGGACCTGCTGGAGGCGGACAACGAGCGGCCCGAGGTGACGCTGGTGGCGCGTCCCGGGCGGTCCACCACCGAGGAGCTGACCGAGGCCGTGGGCGAGGACGGCGCGCTGCCGGGCCGCTGGTCCCCGTACGCGGTACGGCTCTCCGAGGGCGGCGAGCCCGGTGCGCTGGACGCGGTGCGCGAGGGGCGCGCGGGCGTGCAGGACGAGGGCAGTCAGCTGGTGGCGATCGCGCTGGCCAACGCTCCCATCGAGGGCCGGGACAGCCGCTGGCTGGACGGCTGCGCGGGCCCCGGCGGCAAGGCCGCGCTGCTGGGCGCGCTGGCGGCCGAGCGCGGCGCCGCGCTGCTGGCCTCGGAGAAGCAGCCGCACCGCGCGCGCCTGGTGGCCCGCGCCCTGGAGGGCAACCCCGGCCCGTACCAGGTCATCGCCGCCGACGGCACCCGGCCCGCGTGGCGGCCCGGTGCCTTCGACCGCGTACTGATGGACGTGCCGTGCACGGGCCTGGGCGCGCTGCGCCGCCGGCCCGAGGCGCGCTGGCGGCGCCGTCCCGAGGACCTGGACGGCTTCGCGCCGCTGCAGCGCGGGCTGCTGCGGGAGGCGCTGGCCGCGGTGCGCATCGGCGGCGTGGTCGGATACGCGACCTGCTCGCCGCACTTGGCGGAGACTCGAGCGGTGGTCGAGGACGTGCTCAAGGGCCGTGGCGGGGCCGCCGTGCAGGCGGAGTGGGTCGACGCCCGCTCGCTGATGCCGGGCGTACCGGCGCTGGGCGACGGCCCCGACGTACAGCTGTGGCCGCATCTGCACGGGACGGACGCGATGTACCTGGCGCTGCTGCGGCGCACCGGCTGATCGAGCGGAGGGTACGGGGCCGGGCGGGCCATGGGGTTCGCCCGGCCCCGTCGTCCTTGCCGCGCGGCCGCGTTCCCCCGGCCCCCGTGCGTCGGGCCGGCCCCGGTGGGCAGGGCCCTGTCGGGGGGAGGTGGATCACGAGATATCTTGATGTCGAGCAATGTTGCAGACGTGGAGCGGAGCACCCGGTGACTGACTCGACCATCATCTACACACACACTGACGAGGCCCCGGCCCTCGCGACGTATTCGTTCCTGCCTGTGGTCGAGGCGTACGCCTCGACGGCCGGCGTCGCTGTGGAGACCCGTGACATCTCGCTGGCGGGCCGGATCATCGCCAGCTTCCCGGAGCGCCTTCAGGAGGGCCAGCGCATCGAGGACGCGCTCGCCGAGCTCGGCGAGCTGGCCAAGACGCCCGGCGCGAACATCATCAAGCTGCCGAACATCTCGGCCTCGATTCCGCAGCTGAAGGCCGCGGTCGCCGAGCTGCAGGAGCAGGGTTACGCGCTGCCGGACTACCCGGACGACCCCAAGACCGACGAGGAGCGCGACATCCGCGCCCGTTACGACAAGGTCAAGGGCTCCGCCGTCAACCCGGTCCTGCGCGAGGGCAACTCCGACCGCCGCGCCCCCGCGTCGGTCAAGAACTACGCCAAGGCGCACCCGCACCGCATGGGTGCCTGGTCGGCCGACTCCAAGACGAACGTCGCCACCATGGGCGAGAACGACTTCCGCTCGACCGAGAAGTCCGTTGTGATCTCCAAGGCCGGTGCGCTGCGCATC
This sequence comes from Streptomyces sp. UF-297, assembly GCF_058245575.1. Taxonomy (NCBI): domain Bacteria; kingdom Bacillati; phylum Actinomycetota; class Actinomycetes; order Kitasatosporales; family Streptomycetaceae; genus Streptomyces; species Streptomyces sp. UF-297. The sequence goes on from NZ_JBSIBZ010000010.1 coordinate 89,743, forward strand.
GAGCACTTCGCCGAGGACGGCACCACCACCGTGCTGCGCGAGTCGGTACCGGTGCTCGCCGGTGAGGTCGTGGACGCCTCGGTGATGCGCGCCGCCGCCCTGCGCGAGTTCCTCACGGCGCAGGTCGCCCGCGCCAAGTCCGAGGGCGTGCTGTTCTCCGTCCACCTCAAGGCCACGATGATGAAGGTCTCCGACCCGATCGTCTTCGGTCACGTGGTGCGCGCCTTCTTCCCGAAGACCTTCGCGCAGTACGGCGAGGCCCTGGCCGCCGCCGGTCTGACCCCGAACGACGGTCTCGGCGGCATCTTCAAGGGCCTGGAGGCCCTGCCGAACGGCGCCGAGATCAAGGCGTCCTTCGACGCCGAGCTGGCCGAGGGCCCGGAGCTGGCCATGGTCGACTCCGACCGCGGCATCACCAACCTGCACGTCCCCTCCGACGTCATCGTCGACGCCTCCATGCCCGCCATGATCCGTACCTCGGGTCACATGTGGGACAAGGACGGCCAGGAGGCCGACACCCTCGCCGTGCTGCCGGACAGCAGCTACGCGGGCGTCTACCAGGCCGTCATCGAGGACTGCCGCGCCAACGGCGCCTACGACCCCTCGACGATGGGCTCGGTGCCCAACGTCGGTCTGATGGCGCAGAAGGCCGAGGAGTACGGCTCCCACGACAAGACCTTCGAGATCGCCGCGCCGGGCACGGTGCGCCTGGTCGACGAGGCCGGCGACGTCGTGCTGGAGCAGCCGGTGGCCACCGGTGACATCTTCCGCGCGTGCCAGACCAAGGACGCCCCGATCAAGGACTGGGTCAAGCTCGCCGTCACGCGCGCCCGCGCCACCGGTGACCCGGCCGTGTTCTGGCTGGACGAGTCCCGCGCCCACGACGCGCAGCTGATCGAGAAGGTCAAGGCGTACCTGCCGGAGTTCGACACCGAGGGCCTGGACATCAAGATCCTGTCCCCGGTCGAGGCGACCAAGCTCTCCGTGGAGCGCATCCGCCGCGGTGAGAACACCATCTCGGTCACCGGCAACGTGCTGCGTGACTACCTGACCGACCTGTTCCCGATCCTGGAGCTGGGCACGAGCGCGAAGATGCTCTCGGTCGTCCCGCTGATGAACGGCGGCGGTCTGTTCGAGACCGGTGCGGGCGGCTCCGCGCCCAAGCACGTCCAGCAGCTGGTCAAGGAGAACTACCTGCGCTGGGACTCCCTGGGTGAGTTCCTCGCGCTGGCCGTCTCCTTCGAGCACCTGGCGACCACCACGGGCAACGCCCGCGCCCAGGTCCTGGCCGACACCCTGGACCGTGCGACGGCCTCGTTCCTGGAGAACGACAAGTCCCCGACGCGTCGCGTCGGCGGCATCGACAACCGCGGCAGCCACTTCTACGTCGCCCTGTACTGGGCGCAGGAGCTGGCCAAGCAGACCGACGACGCGCAGCTCGCGGAGGCGTTCGCGGCCCTGGCCAAGACGCTGACCGAGCAGGAGGGCACCATCGTCGACGAGCTGGTCGCCGTGCAGGGCTCGCCGGCCGACATCGGCGGCTACTACCAGCCCGACCCGGCCAAGGCCGCGGCCGTCATGCGTCCGTCGCAGACCTTCAACCAGGCTCTGGCGACCCTCGCCTGACACCGGAGCCGCACGCTGTGAGCGTGCTCGCCGCCCCGGCCGGACCCGTTTCCGGCCGGGGCGGCGCCGTTTTCGCCGGTGGGGCGGGCGGGGCCACGGGGGAGGGCGGGGGCCGGTGCGGGACCCGGCGGGCCGTACCCCCTTCGGGGTCGGCGGGGCGGCGCGACATACTGGAGGCATGGCCTTGATCAACCCCAGCATTCTCTCCGCCGACTTCTCCCGTCTCGCCGAAGAGGCGAAGGCCGTCGAAGGCGCCGACTGGCTCCATGTCGACGTCATGGACAACCACTTCGTGCCCAACCTGACGCTCGGCGTACCGGTCGTGGAGTCGCTGAGCAAGGCGACGGACACGCCCCTGGACCTGCATCTGATGATCGAGGACCCGGACCGCTGGGCGCCGCAGTACGTCGAGGCGGGGGCCGGGTCGGTGACCTTCCACGCCGAGGCCGCGGCCGCGCCCGTACGGCTCGCCCGCGAGATCCGGGCCCAGGGCGCCCGCGCGTCGATGGCCCTGAAGCCGGCCACGCCCATCGAGCCGTACGAGGACCTGCTGCCCGAGCTGGACATGCTGCTGATCATGACGGTGGAGCCGGGCTTCGGCGGCCAGGCGTTCTTGGACATCATGCTGCCCAAGATCCGCCGCACCCGTGAGCTGATCTCCAAGCACGGGCTCGAGCTGTGGCTCCAGGTCGACGGCGGCGTCTCGGCCGCCACGATCGAGCGATGCGCGGAGGCCGGCGCGGATGTGTTCGTGGCGGGCTCGGCCGTCTACGGCGCCGAGGACCCCGCCAAGGCGGTGCGCGAGCTGCGGGAGAAGGCCGAGGTGGCGACGGCCGCCGCGGGGTGGGGCTGCGCTCACTGACCGCACAGGCGCCCCTGGTTGCCCTTGGCGCCACCGAGCGTTCACGTCGCCCGGGCGTCCATGGTCCCCGGCGACCTCGGGTTTCTGAAAGGATGAGCAAAGAGTCGATCAGGTGCGCAGTAGGGCAGTAGCGGAAGTAGTAGGGGAGAGTCTCGTGGTAGCCAGCCGCCCGCAGTCCGGAATGGGCCCCGCCGAGCTGGTGCAGGCCGCGGCCATGGCCCGCCGTTTCTATCTGGAGGGCAAGTCCAAGATCCAGATTGCGGAGGAGTTCGGGGTCAGCCGCTTCAAGGTCGCGCGGGTGCTGGAGACAGCGCTGGAGCGCGATCTCGTACGCATCGAGATCCGTGTGCCGGCCGAGCTGGACGCGGAGCGCTCGGACGCGCTGCGGGCCCGCTACGGCCTGCGGCACGCCGTCGTCGTGGAGTCGCCCGCCGACGCGTCGGAGGACGCCCCCGACCCGGAGAACCTCGGTGAGGTCGCCGCCGACCTGCTGGGCGAGCTGGTGGCCGAGGGGGATGTGCTGGGCCTGGCCTGGGGCCGGTCCACCATCCACATGGCCGCCGCCCTCAACCGCCTTCCCCCGTGCACCGTCGTGCAGTTGACCGGGGTGTACGACGCGGGCACCGCCGACCGCGGGTCGGTGGAGGCGGTGCGCCGTGCCGCCGATGTCTCCGGCGGCGAGGCGCACCCGATCTACGCGCCGATGCTGCTGCCGGACTCCGCGACCGCCGAGGCGCTGCGCCGCCAGACCGGCATCGCCCGCGCCTTCGACTACTTCGACAAGGTCACCGTCGCCTGTGTGTCCATCGGCTCCTGGGCGCCGGGCATCTCCACCGTCTACGACATGCTGACGGAGCAGGAGCGCGAGCACTACGCCTCGCTGGGGGCCGCCGCGGAGATGTCCGCGCACCTCTTCGACGCCGACGGACGGCGCATCGGGCGCGACCTGGGCGAGCGCTGCATCACGGTCGAGGCGGACCGGCTGCGCCGTATCCCCGAGGTCGTCGCCATCGCGGGCGGCCGCCGCAAGGCCGCGGCGATCGGCGCGGTGCTGCGCTCCGGGCTGGTGACGAGCCTGGTGACGGACACCGCCGCGGCCGACCATCTGCTGCTGGAGACCGGGCCCGGTCCGCGCCCGGCGCTGGACCGCTGCGACCCCGACGGGTCGTGACACCGGGCCGAGGCGGCCTGGGCAGGAGACGGCGCGAGGGCTTCGGTGCCCCCGCGCCGTTCCCGTCGTATTGCCGGTGACCTGGGGCGACCCTTGGCGCGCAGGGGGCGCGGGGCTGTGACAGCATCGGCGCCATGGTGATCCGTTCCGCGCCGCGCGTGGCCATCGGCGTGCTGGGCGCGCTGCTGGCGTGTCTTGTCCTGCTTGTCTCCGGATGCTCCTCGGGCGGCAACGCCAAGGGGAGTACGGGCTCTTCGGCCTCGTCGCCCGGGAAGGTGCCCGACTCGGCCTCGTCGCCCAAGAAGGTGCCCGACTGGGCGAAGGGCATGGCCACGGTGCCGGCCGCCAAGCTGCCCTCCCAGGCGCGGGACACCCTGAAGCTGATCGACGCGGGCGGCCCCTTCCCGTACCCCAAGGACGGGACCGTCTTCGGCAACTACGAGAAGGTGCTGCCGCCGCACAAGCGCGGCTACTACCACGAGTACACGGTCCCCACGCCGGGTGCGAAGAACCGCGGGGCGCGGCGGATCGTGACGGGCGAGGCCCACGAGACGTACTACACCGAGGACCACTACCGGACCTTCAAGGCGGTACTGCGATGACGACGGCAGACGTACCCAAGGCGCTCGCGGCGGTGCTGGCGGGCTCCACGCCCCCCGGAGTGCTGTCCTGGCCGGCGGAGCGGCCCGCGCACGAGGCGGCGGACGCCGCGCGCGCCGCAGGCTGGGAGGCGGCGCTCCTGGATCTGGAAGGGGCCGCGGACAAGGCGGAGTTCATGGACCGCTGCGCCCGCGCGCTGAGCCTGCCGGACTGGTTCGGGCGCAACTGGGACGCGCTCGCCGACTGCCTCACGGACCTGTCGTGGCTGCCCGCCCGGCGCGGTCTGCTGCTGGTCGTACGCGGCTGGCAGGGGTACGCGGCCGGGCAGCCGGAGGACTGGGGGATCGTGGAGCAGATCCTCGCGGACGCGGTGGCCTACTGGCGCGAGACCGACACGGGCCTCGCCGTCGTGCTGACGCGCGGCTAGCCGCCGCCCCGGCCCGCGCGCTCTCCCCCGACGCACGAAGCGCCGGGGGAGAGGCGCGCGGGAACGGGTGCGGTCAGGACTGGGGAGGGGGCTGCTGCTGCCCCTGGTCCCCGCCGAACTGCTCCTTGAGCTTGTCCTGGGCGGTGTCGACCTGGCTGCTGTACTTGCCCTGGGTCTTCTCGTCGACGAAGTCGCCCGCCTTGTCGATACCCTTTCCGGCCTGATCCTCGTGGCCCTTGAGCATCTGCTTGAGCTTGTCCATCACAGACATGGCCGTCCTCCTCGCCATCATCGCCCCCGCCCCTCCAGGGTCGTCGCACATCGGGCGGTTCGCATCCGGGGCGGCCCGCGGGCCCTCGTACCCCCTCTGGCGTGCGGAAATAGGGCTGCGAAGATTGCGCCGTACGGGCACCATGTCCGGGCGGCCGACCTTTTGTACGGGAGAAGGCTCCCGAATGCGGCCGAATCATCACCAAGGGTGGGAAAAGAACGTGAAGATGTTCCGCAGGGGCATAGTGGCGGCCACGGGAAGCGCTGTCTTGATCATGACAATGGGGGCCTGCGGAGGGGACGGCGACGCGGCCGACCCCGTTGCCGAGCTGAAGGCGGTCGCGAAGAAGGCGGCCGAGCAGAGCTCGTACAAGGTCAAGGGGACCACCGACGACCACACGGGCAAGTCCGAGATCCAGGGCGTGTACGCGCCGGAGCCGGTGCGCTACGACTTCACGAGCGTGGGGCCCAAGAGCGCCGAGAACCCGACCGGCCGGACCAGGATGGTCCAGTACGGGGACGACATCTTCGTCAAGAGCGGCGAACTCGTGGCGGGCAAGCCCTGGCTGAAGATGGAGCGCGGCAACGCCAAGGCCCCCGACAAGGCGGACTCCATGAAGTCCTCCGGCTTCGCGGTGGCGCTCCTGGCCACGTCGAAGAACGTCGCGAAGGTGGGCGAGGAGTCGCTGGGCAAGCACTACAAGGGCACCGTCGACATCGACGAGGTCGCCAAGTACCAGGGCGACTCGCTGACCCCCAAGCAGCGCGACCTCTTCGTCAAGCTCGCCAAGGGCGACGGCACGCAGAAGATCGACATGGATGTCTGGGTGGGCGCCGACGGCCTCCCCGCCAAGATCAAGGAATACTCCAAGACCTCCAAGGGCGACACCACCGTCGTCATGGAGTACTCCGGCTACGGCCAGCAGATCAAGGTCCAGGCCCCGCCCGCCGACCAGGTCGCCTCCTTCAAGGACATGATGAAGGAGATGGGCAAGAGCTGACGCCGGGGCATGGAGGAGGGCGGGAAACGGGCCGCCGTTTCCCGCCGCAGGGCCTTGGCGGAAGGTATGGAGCCGGGGCCGTTCTCCTGGAGGAAGTCACAGAAGCGGACGAAAGTTCGCGTCTTGCCCCGGTCATCAGGGATGATGGTCTAGGAGCCGCAGCCCGATCCGTTGCCGGCCCGCGCTGACTCCCCGCCCGCTAATTACGTAAAACCGCAGGTGAGAGAGCTAGCATGCGATTCCTGAATGATGCGAAGCCGCCGTACGACCTCACGTACGACGATGTCTTTATGGTGCCGAGCCGTTCCGCGGTCGGTTCGCGGCAGGGCGTGGACCTGTCCGCCCCCGACGGGACGGGTACCACCATCCCGCTCGTGGTCGCCAACATGACCGCGATCGCCGGGCGGCGGATGGCCGAGACGGTGGCCCGGCGCGGTGGCCTCGTCGTCATCCCGCAGGACATCCCGATCGAGGTCGTCACGGACGTGGTGAGCTGGGTCAAGCGCCGTCACCTGGTCTTCGACACCCCGATCGTGCTCTCGCCGATCGCCACCGTCGCCGACGCGCTGTCGCTGCTGCCCAAGCGGGCGCACGGCGCGGGCATCGTCGTCGAGGGCGGCCGCCCCGTCGGCGTGGTCACCGAGCACGACCTGTCCGGCGTGGACCGCTTCACGCAGCTCTCCGAGGTCATGTCCAAGGACCTGCTGGTCCTGGACGCCGACATCGACGCGCGCGAGGCCTTCAACCAGCTGGACGCCCACAACCGCAAGCTGGCCCCGGCCGTCGACAAGGACGGCATGCTGGTCGGCATCCTGACCCGCAAGGGCGCGCTGCGCGCGACCCTCTACACCCCCGCCACCGACGCCGAGGGCCGGCTGCGCATCGCCGCCGCCGTGGGCATCAACGGCGATGTGGCGGGCAAGGCCAAGGCGCTGCTGGAGGCCGGCGTGGACACGCTGGTCGTGGACACCGCGCACGGCCACCAGGAGTCGATGATCTCCGCGATCAAGGCCGTGCGGGCGCTGGACCCGCAGGTGCCCATCGTCGCGGGCAACATCGTCGCCGCCGAGGGCGTGCGTGACCTCATCGAGGCCGGCGCGGACATCATCAAGGTCGGTGTGGGCCCCGGCGCCATGTGCACCACCCGCATGATGACCGGCGTGGGCCGCCCGCAGTTCTCCGCGGTGCTGGAGTGCGCCGCCGAGGCGAAGAAGTACGGCAAGCACGTCTGGGCCGACGGCGGCGTGCGCCACCCGCGCGATGTCGCCATGGCGCTGGCCGCGGGCGCGTCCAACGTCATGATCGGCTCGTGGTTCGCCGGCACCCTGGAGTCGCCCGGCGACCTCCAGCAGACCGCCGACGGCCGTCCGTACAAGGAGAGCTTCGGCATGGCCTCCGCGCGTGCGGTGCGCAACCGCACCAGCGAGGAGTCGTCCTACGACCGCGCCCGCAAGGCGCTGTTCGAGGAGGGCATCTCCACCTCGCGGATGTTCGTCGACCCGGCCCGCCCCGGCGTCGAGGACCTGATCGACTCGATCATCGCGGGCGTGCGCAGCTCCTGCACGTACGCGGGCGCGGGCTCCCTGGAGGAGTTCGCGGACAAGGCCGTCGTCGGCGTGCAGAGCGCCGCCGGTTACGCCGAGGGCAAGCCGCTGCACAACAGCTGGAGCTGACGCCCTGTCATAGGCCTGCGTCCGTAGGACCGCATCGCCGGCCCCGCACCGTTCTCGGTGCGGGGCCGGCGGCGTTCCGGGCGCGCGCACGGTGCCCGCAGGCGTGGTCCGTACCTGGCTCGCGGGCGGTCGCGGCCACGTCCGGAACGTACCGATCGGCCGGTGGGGCGCAATGAACACCCGTCTGGCGCGGCGGTGCGCAACGTTCCGGCGCCGCTGCGCAAGGAACCTGCATTACGGCAGCTCACGAGCGGGACGTAAGGTCATGCGCTGTACGTGGAGTGGCGGGAACCGTCTGCTCGGCGGTGCCCTGCAGCGGGTTGTTTCGTCCTGCCCGCGTATCGGCCCGCCGTGGGCTGCCGTCGCCCGACCGGCAGCGACAGCAAGGAGCGACCTCAGTGTTGGACCACGGCGCAGCCCCACCCGCGGGCAGTGGCCCCCGGCCGCCCTCCTCCCCGGGCCTCGGCAGCCGCCTGATGCGACGCAAGCCGGTCGAGCGGCTGGTGGCCGAGAGCGGGCAGGGCGAGGGCGGTACGCTCCGCCGCTCGCTGGGCGTATGGCAGCTGACGATGATCAGCATCGGCGCGACGCTGGGCACCGGCATCTTCGTCGTCCTGGGCGAGGCCGTGCCCAAGGCCGGCCCCGCCGTGGTGATCTCCTTCGTCATCGCCGGGCTCACCGCCTTGTTCTCCGCGCTGTCGTACGCGGAACTGGCCGGCACCATCCCGGTCTCCGGCTCCTCCTACTCCTACGCGTACGCCACCCTGGGCGAGCTGGTGGCCTGGGTCTGCGGCTGGTGTCTGATCCTGGAGTACGGCGTCTCGGTGGCGGCCGTCGCCGTCGGCTGGGGCCAGTACCTGAACGAGTTCCTGGACGGCACGGTCGGCGTGACCATCCCGGCCGCGCTGTCCGCGCCGCCCGGCGACGGCGGGATCTTCAACCTGCCCGCGCTGCTGGTGGTCCTGCTGGCGATGCTCTTCCTGCTGGGTGGTGCAAAGGAGAGCGCCCGCGCCAACACCATCATGGTCACCGTCAAGATCGCGGCGCTGCTGCTGTTCTGCGCGGTCGCCCTGCAGGGCGTCAAGTCCGGCAACTACAAGGACTTCATGCCGCTGGGCATCGCCGGAGTCAGCGCGGCCGGTGCCACGCTCTTCTTCTCCTACATCGGCTTCGACGCCGCCTCCACCGCCGGTGAGGAGGCCAAGAACCCGCAGCGCGACCTGCCCCGCGCGATCATGCTCTCGCTGCTGATCGTCACCGTGCTGTACTGCCTGGTCGCGGCGGTGGCCGTGGGCGCGATGCCCTGGCAGAAGTTCGAGGGCTCCGAGGCCGCGCTCGCCGGGATCATGAAGGACGTCACCGGGCAGGGCGTATGGGCCGTACTGCTGGCGGCCGGAGCGGTCATCGCGATCGCGAGCGTCGTGCTGACCGTGCTGTACGGGCAGACCCGCATCCTGTTCGCGATGTCCCGGGACGGTCTGGCGCCCAAGGCGTTCTCCAAGGTCCACGCCAAGACCGGCGCCCCGCGGGTCAACACCGTGATCGTCTCGCTGTTCTGCGGTGTGCTGGCCGCCGCCGTCCCGCTGGGCCAGCTCGCCGACGCCACCAGCATCGGCACGCTCTTCGCCTTCGCGCTGGTCAACGTCGCGGTGATCGTGCTGCGCCGTACCCGCCCCGACATGCCGCGCACCTTCCGTACGCCGCTGTCCCCGCTCTTCCCCGCGGTCGGCTTCCTGCTGTGCCTCTACATGATGAGCAGCCTGGGCCCGGTGACCTGGGTGGTCTTCGGGGTGTGGATGGTCGTGGGGCTCGGGGTGTACTTCGGGTACGGCCTGCGGCGCTCGCGGCTGGCCGACGGGCAGCAGTAGCGGCCGCCGGACGCGGTCCCGCCCTGCCCCCGGGAGGGCGGGACCTGCTGTCGGAGCGGCGTCATCCGCCGGTCGACGGGGACGGCGGCGGCTCGAAGACCGCGACGACCTCCTGCCCACCGGTGAGCGGTGGTGTGCACTGGGTGCCGTTGCCCTGGCAGGCGCCCTGCCAGCCCACGAACCGCATCCCGTTGCCGACCGCCGTCAGGGTGAAGGCGGGGTGCTGGACGAGATAGGAGCACGAGGTCTCGTCGCAGTCCTCTTCGGCGAAGTTGGCCGCGTCCACGGTTCCCGTACCGCCCGGCGGCTGTTGGCGGTCGACGCGGACCAACGCATAGCCGGTCCCGGACAGCTCGGCGAAGGACGTCAAGTCGCCCCACCCCACGGTGAGTTGGGCGGTGTGCTCGCCGACCGTGCCGGGCCGGAAGGTCACGGTCACCGCGCAGGAGGTCTGCCGCCCGGGGCCCAGCTCCGCCGAGGAGCAGTCGTCGGTGGCGACCTGGAAGGCGTCCGAGCCGGTGAGTTCCACCGTGTCCACGGTCGAGACCTTGGAGCCCGGGTTCATCACGGTGAAGGTACGGGTCTCGTAGCGCGCCTCCTGGGCGCTGAGGCCCTCTCGGGCGCCCGCGCCGGTGAAGGCGTCGCGGAAGGCCTGGGAGCCGGGGGTGATGACGGGGGAGGCGGGCGCGACGTTGCCGGTGTTGCCCGACCTGCCCCTGTCGCCCTTGTCGCCGTTCTCGCCGGGGCTGCCCCGGTCGCCGTTCCTGCCGTCGCCGCCGGGCGAGCCGGGGTTTCCCGGGTTGCCGGGGGATCCGGGCGGGCCGGGGATCAACTGGTTGCCGCCGTTGCCCCGGTTGCCGTTGCCTCGGTTACCGTTGCCCCCGTTCTGCCCCTGACTCTGGCCTTGGTTCCCGCCGTTCCCGCTGCCGGAGGACGGGCCCGCGGTGGTGCCACCGGACACACCGGGCCGCTTGGCCTGCCCGTCCTCGTCGGGCCCGGTCAGGCCCAGGGCGTCCAGCGCGAACCCGCCCAGGACGACCGCGGCCAGCCCGGCTCCCGCGATCAGTGCCGCCCGGCGGATCCGGTGCCAGTCGCGGGGCGGCCGCTCGCGGCGGGGCGGGGCTCCGCTGTCCGGCCCCGCGACGACGAAGGCGAGGTTCTCGCGGGTACGCTCGGCGCCCTCCTCGTCGGCCAGCCGCTCCCGGATGTCCAGCGCCTTCTCCAGTTGTTCCCTGGCCTCCTCGGCGCGGTCCTGGAAGAAGAGCAGGGTGCCTCTCTGGTGGGCGAAGTAGGCCTCGGCGAGGGTGTCGTCCAGTTCGCGGGCCGCCTCCAGGCCGGAGTTGACCACGCGCTGCCAGGTCTCCCAGCGGCCCTGGACGAACAGCACCGGCTCCGCCGCCTGCACGATGTGGATCACGGCCTGCCATGCGCGTACGCCCGCGGCGTACCCCAGCAGACCCACCACCGACTCCAGCGCGGAGTGTGCCTCCGCGCCACTGGCCGGGCGCTCCGCCAGCCACTCCACCAAGCCGCGTACCGCCGTGGCCAGCGCGAAGTACTCCAGCAGCAGTCCGCGGTAGGTCTCGCCCTTGCACACCGGCAGGCCGAAGCGGTCGTCCGGGTGCTCGACGAGGCCCTTGTGGAAGAGCGAGTCCAGGGCGGTGGTCACGTAGGCGACGTCGGCCATCGCCGAGACGAGCGGGGAGGGGATCAGTGCCCCGGCGGTGAAGGCGAACACGGCCAGTACGCGCCGCTCGTCCGAGGTCAGCGCGTCGATGCTGAGCCGGTCCAGCTCGCCGGGGTCGCGCCGGGCCACGGCGGCCAGTGAGGCCAGGGTGTGCTCGCCGGAGGCGACCAGGGCGGCCGCCTGGCGGATGTGCAGCGGCTGGCCCAGGACCGCGTCGACGAGGTCGCGCGCGTCCTGTGTCTCGTCCGGCTGGATCCACCGGCCCAGCTCGCGGGCGAGCAGCGACACTCCGGCGGCCTGCACCAGACCGGCCAGGTCGTGCACCGCAGCGCCCTCGCCGAGCACCGGCTCACCGGAGCCGATCACCAGCGAGCAGCCGGGCAATATCCGCTGGACGTAGGCGACTTGGGCCTCGGTGAGCGCGACGTCGTCCAGTGCGACCAGGGCGTTGGTGTGCCCGAGGACCTGGGCGCACTGCTGGGTGGTCAGCCGGACCGGGCCGTCGGAGGTCTCGGCCGTTTCGAGGGTGTAGAGCTCGGCGACCAGGCGCTGGAAGAGGTCGTCCAGGCCGAAGTCGCCCACTTTGAGGTACACATGGGGCTCGGTGGCGCCCCGGGCCGGGCCGAGGGCGGCCAGGTGCCGCAGGAGGGTGGTCTTGCCGTAGCCGCACGAGGCGTGGAAGTTGACCGTCTCGCGGTTCTCCACCGCGGTGTGCGCGAGGCTCACCGCCGCGTCGCGCCCCATCAGGAAGGGCTGGGGCAGGCCCTGGGTCCGGGCGGGGCCGAGCAGATCGGTGGCGGCGGTGCGTAACCGCGCGCGGGCGATACGGGCGCCGAGCGCGGTGTCGATGGCCAGGGTGTGCGTTCCGCAGACAACAGTGCTCATGGATACTCCGTGCTTTTTTCGGAGCTCCGGCACGCCCGTGCGCCGTGTGGGGCCGGGCCGTCGCGGCCGGAAAGGGTGCGCCTGTGGCGCCACCCCGACCGGGGTGGCGCCACAGGCTGCCGGCGAATATCCAGCATCAGGCGTTCTCGGACCGCTGTCGAAGTCGGAATGCCTATGCGGGAAAGCCCTTGGTTATAGCAGCTGTTGGGCTGGTGCGGCAGATGCGCGGGAGCGGCCGGTGCGCACGCCCGGTGCGCAGGTGTACGGATTCGGCCGCCCCTTCGCGGCTCAGTGCGCCGTGAGCTCCCGTGCGAGTTGTGCGGCCAGTGCGCAGAACGCGGCCGGCAGCTCCCGCCGGTCCTCGCGTCTGCGCGCCGCGACGACCAGGGCGCTGGGCAGGCCGGTGAGCGGCAGGATGCGGATTCCGGCCGGAAGTGGTGTGGTGCGAAAGGCGAAGGGGCCGGGGCACACGACGCGGTGCAGGGCGACGGAGGTGAGGACTTCGTAGGGCGAGCTGACCGGCTCGCCGACGAACTCGGGGGCCTCGCCGTTGCGCTGTGCGTACATCTGCCACCACCGGCGCATGGCGGCGGGCACGGTGGGCGCGACGTTGGGCAGCGGCTCCTCGATGACGTCGGCGAGCGTGGCGCGGTCCAGGCCGTGCAGCCGGTGGCCCACCGGGACGGCCAGCCCGCGCGGCTCGGCCAGCAGCGGTTCCCACACCACCTGCTCCGGGTCCAGCGGCATCCGCATCAGCGATACATCGACCTCGCCGTTGAGCAGCGGGCGGTCGAAGTCGGTCATGGTCAGCTCGCGCCAGGCGAGGCGGACCCGCGGATGGGCGGCGGCGAAGGCGCTGAGGACGGTCACGTGCACATCGAGGGGCAGCGGTGCCCCGATGCCCACGCTCAGCCGCGCCGGGCCGTCGGCCGCCCGCCGCGCCGCCCGGGCCGCGTCGTCCACCGCGGCCAGGACGAGCCGGATGCGCTCGTAGTAGACCTCGCCCGCGGGCGAGGGCCGTACCCCGCCGGGGCCGCGGCTGAGCAGGGTGACGCCCAGCTCCCGTTCCAGGTCGCGGATCTGCTGGCTCAGCGTCGGCTGGGACACATGCAGGGCCAGTGCCGCGCGGGTGAAACTGCCCTGCTCCGCCACGGCGACGAAGTACCTCAGGTGCCGTATTTCCATGCCGTTCCGCCTTCCCCCGATTCCTGCTCTCGCATATTCCTCTGGGAAGGGCCATAGCGGGAAGGGCGCACGCCGGGGCATGGAAGCGTGCTGGTGAGAGGCGTGTGCGCCGGGCGCGGCCGGTGCGGGGACATGGGGGCCTGTGTGCCCTGTGTTCTACTTCGTGTACGGCGCATCCGGCCCGCAGGGCATGCGCCGCCCCCGCCGGTCTGAGCAGAGAAGTGATCCACCCGCAGTGCGACAGATGAACGAACTCGACCAACGCATCGTCCATGCCCTGGCCGAGGACGCCCGCCGCTCCTACGCCGACATCGGCCAGGAGGTCGGACTGTCCGCCCCCGCCGTCAAGCGCCGGGTGGACCGGCTGCGGGCCGAGGGCGCCATCACCGGGTTCACCGTACGGGTCGACCCGGCGGCGCTGGGCTGGGAGACCGAGGGGTTCATCGAGATCTTCTGCCGCCGCAACACCTCGCCCGAGGCCATCCACCGCGGCCTGGCGCGCTACCCGGAGATCGCCTCGGCCTCCACCGTCACCGGCGAGGCCGACGCCATCGTCCAGGTCTTCGCCTCCGACATGCGCCACTTCGAGCGGGTGCTGGAGCGGATCGCGGGCGAGCCGTTCGTGGAGCGTACGAAGTCCGTGCTGGTGCTCTCACCGCTGCTGCGCAGGTTCAGCTCCGGCTCGCCCGCCTGAGCGGTCCCGCACCGCGGCGTGCCCCGCCCGCCGCAGGCCGATGATCACCGCGGCACCGGCCACCACCAGCACCCCGGCCGCCAGCCGGTAGCCGAAGGCGGTGGCGTCGCCGAACGCCTGGGCCGCCGCCTCGCCCCGCCCGGTCGCCGCGCCGTACCGTACCGACAGCACCGTGCCGACCACCGCGATGCCCAGCGCCGCGCCCAACTCCCGTGCCGCGCCCTGGAGTCCGGAGCCCATGCCGGAGCGGTCCGCGGGCACCGAGGAGACGATGGCGTGCGAGAGCGCGGGCATCGCCAGCCCCGCGCCGGTGGAGAGCACCAGCAGCCACAGGGCGTACAGGGGGTAGGGGGTGCCGGCGTCGACGGTGGACAGCAGCAGGAGCCCGGCGGCGATCAGCGCCAGCCCCGTACCGACGGTCGGGGCCTCGCCCGCCCGCTGCCCCCAGCGCATCCCGAACTTGGTCACCACCGCCATGCCGACGGCCAGCGGCACCAGCGCGAAGCCGGTCTGCAGCGGTGAGTAGCCCTTGACGTACTGCAGGAACTGGGCGTTGACGTAGAAGAGGGCGAACAGGCCGAAGAAGGCGACCGCGATGCCCACGCTGCCCGCGCGCAGCCGCCGCAGCAGGAACAGCCGGGGGTCCAGCAGCGGGTGCGCGCTGCGCAGCTGGTGCGTGACGAACACGGCGAACAGGGCCAGTGACAGGCCGAAGGAGCCCAGCACGCCGGCCGAGGTCCAGCCGAGCCCCGGGCCCTCGATGATGCCGAAGAGCAGCGCGCCCAGGCCCAGCACCAGCAGCGCCGAGCCGGTCGCGTCCAGGGTGGCGGTCTGCCGCGGTACGCGCGGCGCGGACCGGGCGGCCCAGGCCAGCAGGGCCGCGCCGAGCGGCACGTAGGCCCAGAACAGGCCCTGCCAGGGCAGGAATTGGAGGATCACCGCGCCGCCCGCGTTGCCCACCAGGCCGCCCAGGCCCATCGACAGGCTCCAGGACGCGACCGCCTGGGCCCGGTTTTCGGGCGCCGTGGCGTGCAGGAGTACGGACATGGTGGCCGGTACCAGCAGCGCGGCCCCGGCGCCCGATATCGCGCGGCCCGCCAGCAGCAGCCAGATGGCCGGGGCGAGCGCGCTGAGCAGCGCTCCGGCCGCGAACACGCCGAGGCCGGCCAGCAGGACGCCCTTGCGGCCCAGGCGGTCGCCGAGCGCGCCGGCCGGGATCAGCAGACCGGCGAAGACGATCACGTAGGTGTCGACGATCCACAGCAGCTCGGCGTCCGAGGGGTGCAGGCCGCTGGCGGCGATCTTGGGGATGGCGAGGTTCATCGCGGCGACGAGCGACTGCGCGACGAGGACGCAGGCGCACATCGCGGCCGTCACCGAGCGGGACGTGGCGGGGCCCGGTGCCGCGGCGTGTGCGGGAGCGGGGGAGGTGGTCGTGGTCATGAGCGGGACGCTAGGGTCGCCACGGATTAACTTCAAATGCAAGGTAGTCATCACATGATTGCGTCAAACGCAAACATCGATCTCAACCTCCTCACCGCCCTGGACGCGCTGCTGGAGGAGGAGAGCGTCACCGCCGCCGCCGACCGGCTGGGCCTGTCGGGGCCCGCGATGAGCCGGGCCCTGGGGCGCATCCGCCGCGCCACCGGCGACCCCGTGCTCGTACGGGCCGGGCGCCGGATGGTCCCCACCCCGCGCGCCCTGGAGATCCGCGCCGAGGTCCGGCGCCTGGTGGAGGCCGCCCAGGCGGTCCTGACCCCCGCCCAGCCCGCCGACCCGGCCGAACTGGAGCGGGTGTTCACCGTCAACGCCAACGACCTGTTCATCAGCGCCCTGGCGCCCGCGCTGGTCGCCAGGGCCGCCCGCCAGGCACCGAAGGTCTCGCTGCGCTTCTTGGGCGAGAGTCACATCGATGTGCCGCTGCTGCGGGACGGGGCCGCAGATCTGGAGCTGGGCGTCATCGACAGCCGCGAGCCCGAGATCCGCACCGAGGACCTGTACGTGGACCGGGCGGTGGCCGTGGTGCGCCGCGGCCACCCGCTGACCCGGGGCAGGACGACCGCCCGGCGCCTCACCCAGTATCCGCACGTCAACTTCTCGCGGCGCGGGCGGCGTTCGGGACCGCTGGACGACGCGCTGGCCGAACTCGGCCTGGAGCGGCGGGTGATCTCGGTCGTGCCGACCTATGCCGCGGCGCTGATGATGGTCGCCGAGACCGACGCGGTGGGCCTGGCGCCGGTCGGCGTCGGCGCCGCCATGGCCCGCCGCCTGGGCCTGCGGCTGCTGGACCTGCCCTGCGAACTGCCCACGATGCGGATCGCCATGGCCTGGCACCCGCGCCACGAGGCGGACGCCGGACACGTCTGGCTGCGCGGGCTGGTGCGGGACGTGGTGGGGGCGGCGGTCCGTGCGGAGGAGAGGGTGCGGGGCGGCTCCCTCCAGGACGCTAGTTCGTCCGGCTCCACGGGACGACCGTGAAGTCGCCGCGCTCCACGGCCGCGATCGGCGCGGAGCTCACGCACGGGGGGATGGTGTCCTTCGCCGGGGTGCTGGTGGCGGCCCAGCTGTAGCCCAGGCGGTCGTGGCGGCCCCGGTCGTGGACGGTGAAGCCGACCCGCCTGCCCCGCAGACCCCGCACATCGGTCCTGGTCACGATGCCGGTGGCCACCGCCACCTGGCCGCCGGGCACCAGGCAGTCGATCCGGCCCTCGGCGAAGCCGCGTCCGCTGCCGTCGGCGTAGACGTGGCTGAAGCGGAAGCCGCCGCGGGCGTGGGTGGGGTTCTTGCCGGCGGGGAAGCGGGCGTCGAAGGCGAAACGGACGTCGTCCCCGTCGGGGTGCCGCATCGTGCCCGACCCGGTCAGGGAGGGGTCCTGGGGGTGCTGGACGCCCGCTGCCGGGCGCGCCGCGGGCTTCTCGGCGGCCAGCGCGGCGCCGGTGGCCCCCGCGGTGATCAACAGGGCGGCGGCGACGGCCCCGACGCGGGTGCGTGCGGAGTTACGGGCGCTGCCACGGGATGCGGATCGGCGGTTCATGACGGCTCTCCAAGGGGTGTTGAGGAGGCGTGGTGGTGCGTCCGGCCGCTCCGGACACCCCCACGATCCCCTCGCGCCGCCGCCGGCCACATCGTCCGCCGTGCCCGGGCGCCTCGCCCGCGCGGCGGGGCCGCGGGCCGGGCGCGCTGCGACCGCGGAGGGAGGCGTCGTACGGCCAAGGGCTCATGGCACCCGCTCCGGCCTGCGCGAAGACCCGGCACGCAACGAATCGCCGTGCAGGCCGTTCAACGCGCAACAGATCCTTCCTAGAGGCGCAATGGTGATGCCTTGTACGGGCCGACGGCGGGACCGTACCTTCAATGCGACCCGCCTGATCCGCTTGGATCGTCCGCACAGACCACCCGAGGTGTCCCATGTCGCCGCTGCGCACCGCCCTGCTCCAGAGTTCGGGACGGCCGGGCGACGTGGCGTACAACATCCAGGTGATCGCGGACGCGGCGCGTCGGGCCGCCGCCACCGGCTGCGTGCTGCTGGCCTGCCCGGAGATGTTCCTCACCGGCTACGCGATCGGCGACGGCGTGCACCGCCTGGCCGAGCCCGCCGACGGCGACAGCGCCCGCGCGCTGGCCGCGATCGCCGCCGAGCACGCCATCGCGATCGTGTACGGCTACCCCGAGCGCGCGGGTGAAGTGGTCTACAACTCCGCCCAGTTGATCGGCCCCGACGGCGCACGGATGGCCAACTACCGCAAGACCCACCTCTTCGGCTGCTTCGAGCAGGAGTGGTTCACGCCCGGTCAGGAGCCGGTGGTCCAGGCCGAGTTGGGCGGTGTGCGGATCGGCCTGATGATCTGTTACGACGTGGAGTTCCCGGAGAACGTCCGCGCGCACGCCCTGGCGGGCACCGATCTGCTGGTGGTCCCCACCGCGCAGATGCACCCCTTCCAGTTCGTCGCCGAATCCCTGGTGCCGGTCCGCGCCTTCGAGAGCCAGATGTACCTCGCGTACGTCAACCGGGTCGGCGTGGAAGGGGAGTTCGAGTTCGTCGGGCTGAGCTGCCTGAGCGGACCTGACGGAGTCGTACGGGCCCGCGCCGGGCGCGCCGAGGAACTCCTCCAGACTGAGGTGGACCCCACCTTCCTCAAGGAGTCACGGGAGAACAACCCGTATCTGCGCGACCGGCGGCCGGAGCTGTACGGCTCCCTGATCTGACGCCCCGCACGACACGCCCTCCCCTCACCCGCTCCGGCCCCTTCACCCTGTTCAGCCCTTCTTGCCCCCACAGTTGCCCGAACCGCGTGACCGGTGCCCCTCGCACCTGCCTGCGCCCGTCCCGAGGAGCCCGTACATGACGTCCACGGTGCCCACCGCCGCCCACCACGCGGACACCCCGCAGCCCATCACCATGTTCGGGCCGGACTTCCCCTACGCGTACGACGACTTCCTGGCCCACCCGGCGGGCCTGGGGCAGATACCCGCGGTGGAGTACGGCAAGGAGGTCGCCGTCATCGGCGGCGGGCTCTCCGGCATCGTGACCGCCTACGAGCTGATGAAGATGGGCCTCAAGCCCGTCGTGTACGAGGCGGACCGGATCGGCGGGCGGCTGCGTACCGTCGGCTTCGAGGGCTGCGACCCCTCCCTGACCGCCGAGATGGGCGCGATGCGCTTCCCGCCGTCCTCCACGGCGCTGCAGTACTACATCGACCTGGTGGGCCTGGAGACCAAGCCCTTCCCCAACCCCCTTGCCCCCAACACCCCTTCGACCGTGGTCGACCTCAAGGGCGAGTCGCACTACGCCCGTACGGTCGAGGACCTGCCCGAGGTCTACCACCAGGTCATGGACGCCTGGAACGCCTGCCTGGAGGAGGGCGCGGACTTCTCGGACATGAACCGGGCGATCCGCGAGCGCGATGTGCCGCGCATCCGCGAGATCTGGGCGCGCCTGGTGGAGAAGCTGGACAACCAGACCTTCTACGGCTATCTCTGCGACTCCGCCGCCTTCAAGTCCTTCAGGCACCGCGAGATCTTCGGCCAGGTCGGCTTCGGCACCGGCGGCTGGGACACCGACTTCCCCAACTCCATCCTGGAGATCCTGCGGGTGGTCTACACCGAGGCCGACGACCACCACCGCGGCATCGTCGGCGGCAGCCAGCAGCTGCCGCTGCGCCTGTGGGACCGCGCCCCGGACAAGATCGTGCACTGGGCGCAGGGCACCTCGCTGGCCGAGCTGCACGGTGGCTCTCCCCGCCCGGCCGTCACCCGCCTGAACCGCACCTCGGGCAACCGCATCACCGTCACCGACGCCGGCGGCGACATCCGCACCTATGAGGCGGCCGTCTTCACCGCGCAGTCCTGGATGCTGCTCTCGAAGATCGCCTGCGATGACGCGCTGCTGCCCATCGACCACTGGACGGCGGTGGAGCGCACCCACTACATGGAGTCCAGCAAGCTGTTCGTGCCGGTGGACCGGCCGTTCTGGCTCGACAAGGCCGTCGACGACGAGGGGAACGCGACCGGCCGGGACGTGATGAGCATGACGCTCACCGACCGGATGACCCGCGGCACCTACCTGCTGGACGACGGCCCGGACCGGCCCGCCGTCATCTGCCTCTCCTACACCTGGTGCGACGACAGCCTCAAGTGGCTGCCGCTGGACGCGGGCGAGCGCATGGAGGTCATGCTCAAGTCGCTCAAGGAGATCTATCCCAAGGTCGACATCAGGAAGCACATCATCGGCAACCCGGTGACCGTCTCCTGGGAGAACGAGCCCTACTTCATGGGCGCCTTCAAGGCCAATCTGCCCGGCCACTACCGCTACCAGCGGCGCCTGTTCACCCACTTCATGCAGGACCGGCTGCCCGAGGACAAGCGCGGGCTCTTCCTGGCGGGCGACGACATCTCCTGGACGGCGGGCTGGGCCGAGGGCGCCGTCCAGACCGCGCTGAACGCGGTGTGGGGTGTGATGCACCACTTCGGCGGGGCCACCGACCCCTCCAACCCGGGGCCCGGGGACGTGTACGACGAGATCGCGCCGGTGGAGCTCCCGGAGGACTGAGCCACGGGCTCGCAGCGCCGGTGCGCGGGCGCGGGACGGAGCGGGGTCAGGTGAGCGGGGTCAGCAGACAGCGGCCGACCAGCCCCACCGCCGCGTCCATCCGCTCGGCGAACTCCTCGGCCACCTCGGGGAGTTCGCGCAGCCCCCACAGCACCCGGGCCGTGGCCCAGGCGCCGTCCCTGGCCCGCTCCAGGCTCCAGGAGCCGGCCAGGTGGGTCAGCGGATCGGCGATGTCCAGCAGGTCGGGGCCCGGCATCACGCTCTCGCGGATTCGTTCCTCCACACCGGTCAGGATCGCGCCGACGCGCTCGAAGTCCGCCTCCAGCGCGGCCGGTTCGCACTCCAGCATCCGGCAGGCGTCCACCACCGCCAGCGCGAGGTCGTGGCCGATGTGGGCATTGATGCCGGCCAGCGCGAACTGGAGCGGGCGCACCCCGGGGTGGCGGCGCATCTGGAAGAGCGGGCGCCAGCAGGCGGGCGGCCGCAGCCCGGCCGTCGCGGCGTCCACCGCGCCGAAATAGCGGCGGGCGAACAGGACGTCCAGCTCGGCCGCCGCGATGGGGTCCCGGAAGACGCCGTGCTCCGCGCGCCGCTCCACCTCTTCGGTGACCGCCAGGTAGACCCCGTTGAAGACGGCGACACCGTCCCTGGCGGGGAGCGCGGCGTCCAGCGCCCGCATCCGCGCCAGCACGCCGTCCACGCCCGCGGCGGCCGCCGGCCGCCCGTCCGCCTCGCACCGCTGCATCGTCGTCATGTGCTCAGCGTGACAGTTCGATACGGAACGTAGGCGGGGTTCGGGCACATCTGACCGGATCGGGGTAATCCCGGCGCACCGTAAGGGTGTCCGGCCTGCGCCGGGCCGTACGGCGGTCTACTTCTCCGGCTTGTCCTGCGTCCGCTGGTCGTCGTAGGAGCTGGTGCCCTCGTCCAGCAGCGGCTCCGTCTGCTCGGCGCTCTCCTTGAGGTGCGCGGGGGCCAGCGCGCGCAGGACGTGGTAGCCGGAGAGGACCACGATCGTGCCGAGCGCGATGCCGTTCAGCTCGAAGTTGTCGCTGACCTTCAGGCTGACGCCGCCGATGCCGATGATGATGCCCGCGGCCACCGGCACGAGGTTGAGCGGGTTGCGCAGATCGACCTTGTTGTGGACCCAGATCTGGGCGCCGAGCAGGCCGATCATGCCGTACAGGATGACGGTGATACCGCCCAGGACGCCGCCGGGGATCGCGGCGACGACCGCCCCGAACTTCGGGCACAGGCCGAACAGCAGGGCGAAGCCGGCGGCGGCCCAGTAGGCGGCGGTGGAGTAGACGCGGGTGGCCGCCATGACGCCGATGTTCTCGGAGTAGGTGGTGTTGGGCGGGCCGCCGACCGCGGTGGAGAGCATCGAGGCGGCGCCGTCCGCGGAGATCGCGGTGCCCAGCTTGTCGTCGAGGCGGTCGCCGGTCATCTCGCCGACCGCCTTGACGTGCCCGGCGTTCTCGGCGACCAGCGCGATCACGACGGGCAGCGCGACCAGGATCGCGGACCACTGGAAGCTGGGCGCGTGGAAGGAGGGCAGCCCGATCCAGTCGGCCTTGCCGACGCCGGAGAGGTCCAGGCGCCAGTGGTCGGTCATCGCGCCGGCGCCGTTGAGCGAGTGGATCTTCCCGAAGACGCTGTCGAAGATCCAGGAGATGGCGTAGCCGAAGATCAGGCCGAGGAAGATGGCCACGCGCGCCCAGAAGCCGCGCAGGCACACCACGGCCAGGCCCGTGAAGAGCATGGTCAGCAGGGCCACCCACTGGTCCTGCGGCCAGTACGTGCTCGCCGTGACCGGTGCCAGGTTGAAGCCGATCAGCATGACGACGGCGCCGGTGACCACCGGCGGCATCGCGGCGTGGATGATCCGCGCGCCGAAGTGCCGTACGGCCAGGCCCACCAGGAACAGCGCGGCGCCGACGGCGAAGACCGCGCCGGTGACGGTGGCGCTGGAGCCGCCCTGCGCCCGGATGACGGCCGCGACGCCGACGAAGGAGAGCGAGCAGCCCAGGTAGGAGGGCACCCGGCCGCGGGTCGCCAGCAGGAAGATGGCGGTGGCGACACCGGACATCATGATGGCGAGGTTCGGGTCGAGACCCATCAGTACCGGCGAAACAAAACTCGCCCCGAACATCGCGACCACGTGCTGGGCGCCCAGCCCCGCCGTCCGCGGCCACGACAGCCGCTCGTCCGGTCTGACGACGGCGCCCGGCGCGGGATTGCGCCCGTCGCCGTGCAGGGTCCAGCGGAGGCCGAGGCCCATGGCTGCTCCACTTCTTCGCGGCCACGTTCGTGTGCGCGCGGGGGATGGCGGGGTGGGGGAGACGGTGGCGGCGGACGGTTGTGCTGTCCATGATCGCCGCGATGACCGGCGAAAGCATTCTAAGCAGCCGCTTACGATGGCTCCGTACCGTTCAACCAGCAACATTCGCATCAGGAGCACCACCCGTGAGCGTCGAAGCCGCCGAGTCCGTGCAGACCGCCACCCCCGTCCCGTACGGCCAACTGGTCCCCGTCACCGTCCACTTCGACGACCTCGACGCGCTCGGCATGCTCCACAACTCCCGCTACCCGCTGCTGGTCGAGCGCGCCTGGGCCGACCTGTGGCAGGGGCGCGGCTTCCGCTTCGAGGGCGACCCGGCAGCGGCGGGCGACATGTTCAACGTCATCAAGGAGATGCGGGTCTCCTACGAGATGCCGGTGACGGCGCCGGGCTCCTACGCCGCGCACCTGTGGATCGAGCGCCTGGGCCGTACGGGGCTGACCTACGGATTCCGCGTGTGCTCCGCCGACGGCACCCGCACCCACGCGCAGGGCCACCGCGTCCTGGTGCGGGTGGACCCGCAGACCTTCCGGCCCATCCCGTGGTCGGACCGCGCCCGCGCCATAGCCGGCGGGCTGCTGCGGCCCGGGGCCGAGGAGGCCTGAGCGGCGCCGGTGTCCGTACCCCGGCGCGGGTACGGACACCGGCTCGGATACACCGGCGGGGGCGCTTCCGTGCGAAGCGCCCCCGCTCTTTTGCCGCCGCGGCGGGCTCAGTTCTCCGCGCGGGCCGTCGCGGCCTTCCCGGCGGCCGACGTCGCCGGGCCCTGCTCGCCCGAGCCCCCGCGCCCCTTGGCGCGCAGCACGCCCGCCCCCAGCACCAGGCCGAACGCCAGCGCCGTGACCAGCGCGAACGACACCGTCAGCGAGGTCGCCTCGGCGATCGAGCCGACGGCCGAGGGGGCGATCAGGCCCGAGGTGTAGGTGATCGTCGCGACGCCCGCGATGGCCTGGCCCGGCGCTGGACCGCTGCGCCCGGCCGCCGCGAAGGCCAGCGGGACGACGACCGCGACCCCCAGCCCGATCAGCGCGAAACCGCCCATCGCCATGACCGGGTGGCTCGCCGCCACGACCAGCACGCCGCCCACCGTCGCCAGCAGCCCGCCCATGCGTACGGTGCGCACCGGCCCGAAGCGGGTGACCACCAGGTCACCGGCGAGCCGGGCGGCGGCCATCGTGCAGGAGAAGGCGGTGGTCGAGGCCGCGGCTATGCCGGCGTCGGTGCCCAGCGCATCGCGCAGATACACCGCCGACCAGTCCAGGCTCGCGCCCTCGGCGAAGACCGCGCAGAAGCCGACCGCGCCGATGACCAGCGCGGACTTCGGGGGCAGCGCGAAGCGCGGCGGCGGGTGCTCCTCGGGGGCGCTGCGCAGATCCAGTACGCCCTGGCAGGCCGCTGTGCCGAAGAGGGTCAACGCGACGGCGGCGAGGGCGAGATGGATACGGGCGTCCAGCGCGCCGTGCGCCGCGACCGTGCCCGCCGCCGAGCCGAGCAGGACGCCCAGGCTCCACATGCCGTGCAGCCCGGACATGATCGATCTGCCGAGCCGTTCCTCGGTCTCCACGCCCAGCGCGTTCATCGCGACATCCGACATGCCCGCGCTCGCGCCGTACGCCAGCAGCGCCAGGCACAGCACGTAGATGTTGGGGGAGAGGGCGGGCAGGGTCAGCGACAGCGTCCACAGGGCGAGCAGGACGCGCAGCGCGGTCCGGGAACCCAGGCGGTGGCTGACGCGGGCCGCGAGGGGCATGGCCAGGGACGCGCCGATGGCGGGGAAGGCCAGGGCGAGGCCGAGCTGGCCGGCGCCGATGGAGGCGTGGTCCTGGATCCAGGGGATGCGGGTGGCGAAGCTGCCGGTCACCGCGCCGTGTACCAGGAAGACCGCGGCCACGGCCCAGCGGGCGCGGCGTAGTCGGGGCAGAGGGAAGGCAGGCGACGCTTGCGTCGCGCCGGTGTTGACCATGGCGCATAAACTATCAGGAAGCCTGCCTGTTAATAAGGCCTTTTTCGTCTGGAAGGATCGCGGTCATGCATGAATCGCGTGTGCCCACCGCCGGCCGCACCGCCTCGCCGAGCACGGCCCGGGCCATCAACGACCGCCTCGCCCTGCGGCTCCTGCAGTCCGAAGGTCCCCTGACGGCCGGTCAGCTCAAGACCCTCACCGGGCTGTCCCGGCCGACCGTCGCCGACCTGGTCGAACGCCTCCAGGCGGCGGGCCTGCTCTCGGTCGTCGGCGAGGCGGGCGCGCAGCGGCGCGGGCCCAACGCCCGGCTGTACGGGATCGTCGCGGACCACGCCCACCTCGCCGGATTCGACATCCGCGAGCACAGCGTGGGCGTCGCGGTCGCCGATCTGCTGGGCACCACGCTGGCCACCGGGACGGTGCCGGTGGCGCCCGGCACCCCGCCCGGCGAGGCGGTCGGGCTCGCGGTCGCCGCCCTGGACAAGGCCCTGGGCGAGGCGGGGGCCGAGCGGCCGCACACCGTCGCGGTCGGCGCCCCCGGCCTGGTCGACCCCGCCACCGGGCGGTTCGACCACTCCGCGTGGGTCGCCGCCTGGCACGCCCCGCTGGTCGCCGAACTGAGCGAACGCCTGGCCGCGTCGGTGCTGTTGGAGAACGAGGTCAACCTCGCCGCGGTCGCCGAGCAGCGCGATGGCGCGGCCCGCGACCGCGACACCTTCGTCCTGCTGTGGCTGGGACACGGCACCGGCGCCGCCGTCGTCCTGGACGGCAGACTGCGCCGTGGCGCCTCGGGCGGCACCGGCGAGATCGGCTTTCTGCCGGTGCCCGGCACCGGCGGGCTGCCGAGCGCCACCGGCTGCGACGGCGGCTTCCACTCCCTGGCGGGGTCCGCGGCGGTCGTCGAACTCGCCGGGCGCTTCGGCGTCCGGCCCGTGGCCGATGCCTCCTCCGCCGAGGAGGGCGACGGGGACGCGCCGCCCGCCGAGGCGCTGGTCCGCGCGGCGGTGGCGGGGCTCGACGCCCCCGCCGCTGCGAGCGGCCCTGACCACGCGGGCTTTCTCGACGCGCTGGCCGCGCGTATCGCCGTGGGCGCCGCGGCGGTCAGTGCCGTACTCGACCCCGGCTGTGTCGTCCTGGGCGGCGAGATCGGCCGGGCGGGAGGCCCGCGGCTCGCGGCCCTGGTGGCCGGGCAGCTGGCGCGGATCTCGCCGCTGCGTACGGAGATCCGCGCCAGTACGGTCGGCGGCCGGGCGGTGCTGCGTGGTGCGGTGCTGGTGGCGATGGATGCGGCGCAGGATGTGGTGTTCGCGCCGTAGGCGCCGCGCCGACGGTCGTGCAGCCGCAAGCCGGTGCGGGCCGGTCGCGCCCACTCGGCGGAGCCGCATATCGACGCGGCCCCGCGCCCCCTAAGGGGCTTACGCGCCTAGGGAGTCGGTCCTCCGCTGCGTTCCGCCAGGAAGTCGAAGTACGTGATGCGTCCGTCCGCGTGGGCGGGGGTGAGGTTGCCGCCGGAGCGGAACGCGGCGAAGGCTTGGCCGGGGAGGCGCAGGGGCAGGAGGAGGCGGCGTTTGCCGCCGGTGCGCAGGGTGGCGCGGGCCAGGGCGCGGGCGCTGAAGACCTGGGGTCCGCCCAGGTCGGGGACGCGGCCCGCGGGAGCGGCGGTTGCCAACTCGGCGAGGCGGGCGGCGACGTCGCGGACGTCCACCGGCTGGATGCGCAGGCCCGCCGGGAGCGGGAGCACCGGGGACCGGGCCCCGGTCTTGACCAGGCGCAGGACGAGGTCGTGGAACTGGGTGGTGCGCAGCACGGTCCAGCCCAGGCCGGATTCCTCCAGGAGCTGTTCCACGTCGAGCTTGGCGCGGTAGTAGCCGAGCGGGATGCGGTCCACCCCGACGATGGAGATGTAGACCAGGTGCCCCACCCCGGCGGCGCGGGCCGCCGCGATCAGGCGCCCGGCCGCCTCCTGGTCCCCGCCTGAGGGCGAGGAGGCGCAGTGCACGATCGTGTCCACGCCCTCGACCGCTTCGGCCAGCCCGGTGCCTTCGCGCAGGTCGACGGCGTACGAGCGCAGCCGTGGCCGTGGGTGGTCGGTGCGTGGTCTGCGGCTGAGGGACCGTACCTCGTGCCCGGCCTCCAGCAGCCGGGTCACTACGGCCCGGCCCAGATCGCCGGTGCCGCCCGTCACCAGAATCGTCGTCATGGCAGTTGTGTTCCCCTGTGCGTCGGGTTCATCGTCCGCACCCTTGGACGGGCGGCGCCGTCCGGATGTGACAGCGCCGCCCGTAGTCGGTCACCTGGGCCCGAGGGGACGGGTCAGCAGGTGCCCAGGTCCTGCCAGACGCCCCACTGGCCCGTGGTGCCGGGCTCCTCGCCCTTGGTCCACCACTTGGACTTCCAGGTGTGCGACGTGTGGGACACGGTCGTCCCGGAGCCGTAGCCGGAGGCCGCGTTCCAGGCGGGCGCGGTGCAGGTGCCGGGGGTCGTCGGGTCGGGGGAGGGGCCGGGGCCCGGTCCCGTGCCGGGTTCGACGAGCTCCGTGCCGCGCGCCAGGTCGCCGGCGAGCGCGTAGGCCGTGCCGGAGATGTTCACCGTCCAGTTCGACGGGGTGGAGACCGGCAGGTAGTAGTTGAAGGAGAGGTCCACGGACGCGCCGGGGGCCAGCGACTGCCACGCCGGGAGCTTGAGCGAGACGCGGTGGAAGTCGCCCTTCAGGCCGCCGACGTTGCTGCCCGTGTGGTCGCTGCCGATGACCTTCGTGCCGAACCCGGACTGGTCGGAGGCGTTCGCGGGGGCCGAGGTGGCGTAGTCGAACTGGAACTCCGTGCCGCCCGGCAGCGCCGTCTTCGTGTTGTTGGTGATCTTCACCTTGGGGGTGATCGGGTAGTTGGAGTCGCCGAGCTTGAAGTCCCCGAACTCCACGCCGATACGGACGGCCTTCTTCGGCAGCTCCTTGTTCGCGACCGTCGCGCCGTAGGGTTTGGCCGCCTTGAACGTGTCGTACATCAGCGAGGTCAGCGTGGAGCCCGGCTCGTACTGGCCCTTGGCGGCGTTGAAGCCGTAGTCCCCGGCCAGCTCCCAGATCATGGTGCCGCCGATGCCCCGGTCCACCACGTAGTCGGCCTTGGCCTTGACAGACTGCTCGTCCTCGGTGGACAGGAAGACCTTCTTCTGGGCGTTCCACAGCCAGGGCGCGACCAGAGTGGAGTCGTACTTGCGGGCGTAGGTGCCGGTCAGCTGGGTGCCGGGGCCGAAGCCGTACTGGGAGAGGTAGTCGCCGACGATGCCCTTCTCCAGGTTCTTGGCGTGCCACATCGGGTTCGAGCCCGCCGGGGACTCCTTGCCCGCGCTGTCCTTGTCGTGCCACAGGTTGTCGATGCCGACGGCGCCGTCGCCGCACTTGGTCAGGCCCGCGCCCGCCGGGCAGCTGCTCGCCGGGGCCTTGCCCCACAGGCCGTCCGTGCCGCCCTGGACGTTCTTGAAGCCGCGGGTGTAGTACGGCAGGCCGATGTTGATCCGCCCGGCCGGCATCGAGCCGCGGAAGTAGTGGTAGGCCCAGTCGGTGTTCAGGTAGCCGATGCCGCCGTACTGCTGGCTTCCGTAGACGCCCGCCGCCGCGAGCTCGCTGTCCTTGCCGTCGTCGAAGAGCGAGGCGTTGGGGCCCACGTGCTCGTTCCAGGCGCCGTGCAGGTCGTAGCTCATGATGTTGACGTAGTCCAGGTACTTCTGGACCTGGAAGGTCTCCATGCCGCGCAGCAGATAGCCCGAGGAGGGGGCCGCGACGGTGAGCAGATAGTGCTTCCCGTCGGCCGCGCCCGCCCGGTCCAGTTTCTCGCGCAGCGTCTTCATCAGGGCCGCGTAGCCCTTGACCAGGCCCGCCCGGCGGCCGTTGGCCCGCTGCCAGTCCAGCGGGTTGCCCGCGTCCTTCATGGTGGTGGGGTACTCGTAGTCGATGTCGACGCCGTTGAAGCCGTACTTCTTGATGAAGGAGACGGCCGAGTCGGCGAAGGTGTCGATGCCCGCCTGGTTGACCGAGCCGTCGGCGTTGGTGGCCATGGAGTAGAAGCCGCCGGAGTCCACGCGCTTGCCGTCGTCGCCGAAGTAGCCGCCGGTCTCGGCCCAACCGCCCACGGAGATCAGGGTCTTGACGTCCGGGTGCTGCTTCTTGAATTTGTTCAGCAGGTTGAAGTGGCCCTTGTACGGGAGCGCCGGGTCCATCTCGGCGCCCGCGACGCCGGGCCAGGTCATGCCGGTCGCGGCGTTCTTCTCGCCGTCCGCGCCGACCGAGAGCTTGTTGGCGCCGTCGATGTGCCCGAAGGCGTAGTTGAGGTGGGTGACCTTGTCCCACGGGATGTCGGAGGCCAGATAGGAGGGCAGGCCGTCCTTGCCGGTGCGCCAGCCGGTGAAGTAGCCGATCACCCGGCGCTGGTGGTCGGCGCCCATCTTCTCGCGGCCCTGGGCGTCGTAGACCGAACAGTAGGGAACGTCCACGCCGGGCGTGGCATACAGGCCGTCCGGGCGGCACGAGGCGTTCTCGGGCGCGGGCGGTGCGGCGGGGGCCGCGGCGGCGGGCAGCGTGCCGAGCAGCAGTCCGGCGGTGGCGGCGGTGGCGGCCAGTACGGCCGTGCGCCGGGCGCGTGATCTTCGGGGGCCCGGCGGCTTGCTCATGGACAACACGATCGGTTCCTCCTGGGAGGTGGCTCGAGGGGGTGAGCGGGGATGCCGTGCTGTGTGGGGGTGCGCAGACAGTAAAAGGACTAGACCATTGCGTCAATAGGTTCGTACGGAGTTCAAGGAACCGTCGCCGGGCAGGAGTTGCGCCCGGTGGCCCGGCGGCGTACCGGGGCGGCGCGCGCGAGCGGCCCGCGCTCCGCTGTGAGGCAGGCCACAGGGCTTGCCCGCATGGGTGACGATCAGACGTGGCAGACTGAAGCCGTACTGAATTGATACGCAGCGCACTCCGGGGTCGGTGAAATTCCGAACCGGCGGTTACAGTCCGCGACCCGTCCGCAGCCAGCGGCCGGTTGAGCAGGTGGAATTCCTGCACCGACGGTTAAAGTCCGGATGGGAGGCAGTGCGCGGCGGGTGAACAGCGGTCCACCGCCGTCGGCGGCCCGTCCTCGATCGCCATGATCGGGCGGCGGCCCGTATCCCGGCCCCGGTGTATCCGCTGTCGCATCCCGCTTCTGTCGTTTCCCGACAGCCCCGGAGTCCGTGCCCGAAGCGGCAGGAGGACCCGGTGGCCACCGCAGCAGCCCTCGCAGAACACACGGCGATGCGCCGTGCCATCGAGCTGGCCGGCCGCGCCCTGGGCAACACCAGCCCCAACCCCGTCGTCGGCTGTGTGATCCTCGATGCCCGGGGGCACACCGCGGGCGAGGGCTGGCACCGGCGGGCCGGCGGCCCGCACGCCGAGATCCACGCCCTGGAGGCCGCGGGGGAGCGGGCCCGCGGCGGCACCGCACTGGTCACTCTGGAGCCCTGCAACCACACCGGTCGCACCGGCCCCTGTGCCCAGGCCCTGATCGACGCCGGAGTCGCCCGTGTCGTCTACGCCGTCGCCGACCCCACCCCCACCGCCACCGGCGGCGCCGCCACCCTGGCGGCGGCCGGCGTCGAGGTCGTCGGCGGGCTGCTGGCCGACGAGGCCGCCGCCGGGAACGAGGCCTGGCTGACCGCCGTCCTGCGGGGGCGCCCCTTCGTCCTGTGGAAGTACGCCGCCACGCTGGACGGGAGGATCGCCGCCGCCGACGGCACCAGCCGCTGGATCTCCTCGCCCGAGTCCCGCGCCGATGTGCACCGGCTGCGCGCCCAGGCCGACGCCGTGATCGTCGGCTCCGGCACCGCCCGCGCGGACGACCCGCAGCTGGGGGCCCGCGTCCAGGGCGTCACCGACGCCGAGGTCACCCAGCCGCTGCGGGTCGTGATCGACTCCGCGGCCGGCGCCGTCAAGCCCGGCGCCCGGGTCCTGGACGGCACCGCGCCCACCCTGATCGCGGTCGCCGAGGACGCGGACGCCGCCCACCTGGAAGGGCTCGCCCCCATCGTCCGGCTGCCGCGCGCCGATGAGGGCCGCGGGCTGCACATCCCCGCCCTGCTCCAGGCCCTGTACGAACGCGGCGTACGGTCCGTGCTGCTGGAAGGCGGCCCCACGCTGGCCGGGTCCTTCCTCGCCGCGGGCACCGTCGACAAGGTCGTCGGCTATCTCGCCCCCGTCCTGCTGGGAGCCGGCCCCGCCGCCCTGGGCGAGGCCGGAATCAGCACCCTCTCCCAGGCGTTGCGCCTCGAAGTGACCGACACCGCCCGGCTCGGTCCCGATCTGCGCATCACCGCCACCCCCGCACTCCACGACCTCCACGAGGAGAACTGAACGTGTTCACCGGAATCGTCGAAGAACTGGGTGAGGTCGCCGCCGTCGAGAACCTCGGCGACTCCTCCCGGTTCCGGCTGCGCGGACCTGTTGTCACCGAAGACGCCAAGCACGGCGACTCGATCGCCGTCAACGGCGTGTGCCTGACCGTCGTGGACAGTGCCGACGGCGAGTTCACCGCCGACGTCATGGCCGAGACCCTGACCCGCTCCAGCCTGGGCGCGCTGGTGCCCGGCTCCCGCGTCAACCTCGAACGCCCCATGGCGCTGGGCGGGCGCCTGGGCGGCCACCTCGTCCAGGGCCATGTGGACGGCACCGGCACCATCACCGGGCGCACCCCCGGCGAGCACTGGGAGATCGTGCGCATCGCGCTGCCGCCGCGGCTGGCCCGCTACGTGGTCGAGAAGGGCTCCATCACCGTGGACGGCGTGAGCCTGACGGTCGTGGAGGCCGGGGACGACTACTTCACCGTCAGCCTCATCCCCACCACCCTCGACCTGACCACCCTCGGCATCAAGAAGGCCGGGGACCCGGTCAACCTGGAGGTCGACGTGCTGGCCAAGTACGTCGAGCGGCTGATGGCCGGCGGCGCGACGGACCCGAAGGAGTCCGCGCGGTGAACAGCCTGAACTGGCTCAACGGTGAGGCGTTCGCCCTCTTCGGGCAGCGCGTCATCTGGTCCGACATGGTCGGCAACACCATGGGTCTGATCGCCCTGGCACTCGGCTGGCGGCGCTCCATATGGACCTGGCCCGCCCAGTTCCTCTCCGGCCTCATCCTCGTCGCCGCGTACGTCTCCGCCCACCTGTCCGGCGGCGTCGGCAAGCAGCTGCTGGTCATCGGCGTGGCGGTGTGGGGCTGGCGCCAGTGGCGCAGCGGCACCCAGCGCGCCCAGGACGGCTCGATCGCGGTGCGCTTCGCCACCTGGCGCGAGCGGCTGTTCCTGATCGGCGGTACGGCCCTGGGCACCGCCGCGGTCGGCGGCCTGTTCACGCTCCTTCCGCAGCTGTCCTGGAATCCCTGGCCGGACGCGTACATCTTCGTCGGCACTCTGGCGGCGATGGTCGCCCAGGCGCGCGGCCTGGTGGAGTTCTGGTTCGCCTGGCTGCTGGTGGACGTGGTGGGCGTACCGCTCGCCCTCACCAGCGGACTGGCCTTCTCCGCCCTGGTCTATGTCGTCTATTTCGTGGTCGTCATGTGGGGCATGCGCGACTGGTGGCTGCGCTCCCGCACCAACAAGCAGCAGCCCGTCCTGGAAGGAGCAGCGGCATGACCGCACTGCAGAGCTGGTACGACACCGAAGCGGCCGAGGACCTCTCCGGCCCCTCGCTCGCCCTGGACCCCGTCGAGCGCGCCATCACCGACATCGCCGCGGGCCGCCCCGTCGTGGTCGTCGACGACGAGAACCGCGAGAACGAGGGCGACCTCGTCATCGCCGCCGAGAAGGCCACCCCCGAGATCCTCGCGTTCATGATGAGCGAGTGCCGCGGTCTGATCTGCGCCCCCATGGAGGGCGAGGAGCTGGACCGCCTGGAGCTCCCCCAGATGGTCGAGCACAACACCGAGTCGATGCGCACGGCCTTCACCGTCACCGTCGACGCCAGCGCCGCCCACGGCGTGAGCACCGGTATCTCCGCCGCCGACCGCGCCACCACCCTGCGGCTGCTCGCCTCCGGCGAGGCCGCCCCGTCCGACTTCGTCCGCCCCGGCCACATCTTCCCGCTGCGCGCCCGCCCCGGCGGTGTGCTCGTACGCAACGGCCACACCGAGGCCGGCGTGGACCTGGCCCGGCTCGCCGGACTGCGCCCCGCCGCCGCGATCGTGGAGATCGCCGGTGAGGACGGCACGATGCTGCGGCTGCCCGAGCTGGTGCCCTTCGCCCGCAAGCACGGCCTGTCGATCATCTCCATCGAGGACCTGATCGCCTACCGCCGCACCTCCGAGCCCACCGTACGGCGTGAGGCGGAGGTGCAACTGCCCACCTCCTTCGGGGAGTTCACCGCCTACGGCTACCGCTCCACGGTGGACGGCGTGGAGCACGTCGCACTGGTCCACGGCGAGATCGGCGACGGCGAGGACCTCCTGGTGCGCGTCCACTCCGAGTGCCTGACCGGCGACATCTTCCACTCCCTGCGCTGCGACTGCGGCCCCCAGCTGCACGCCGCCATGGAGCGCGTCACCGCCGCCGGGCGCGGCGTGGTCGTCTATCTGCGCGGCCACGAGGGGCGCGGCATCGGCCTGCTGTCCAAGCTGCGCGCCTACGAGCTCCAGGAGCGCGGCCGCGACACCCTGGACGCCAACTTGGAGCTGGGTCTGCCCGCCGACGCCCGGGACTACGCCGCCGGTGCGCAGATCCTCTCCGACCTGGGCGTACGCAGCCTGCGGCTGATGACCAACAACCCCGAGAAGACCGCGGCGCTGACCCGGCACGGGCTCAAGGTCACCGGGCGCGAGCCGATGCCCGTACAGGCGGGCGAGCACAACCTGCGCTACCTGCGCACCAAGCGGGACCGCATGGGGCACGATCTGCCCTGGCTCGACGGCGAGCGCGCCTCGGCCTGCGGCAACCAGTAGCAAGGCGCCGCCGCGCGCGGCGCACCCCCCATCAGCACGGCACACCAGTCACGGCACGACGACACACGAGGAGAAAAGTGAGCGGCAAGGGCGCACCCGAACTGTCCGTGAAGAACTGTGGCGACCTGCGGGTGGCCGTCATCGCGGCCCAGTGGCACGAGAAGGTGATGGACGGCCTGGTCGACGGCGCCCTGCGGGCCCTGTCGGAGCTGGGCATCGACGAGCCGACCCTGCTGCGGGTCCCCGGCAGCTTCGAGCTGCCGGTGGTCGCCAAGGTCCTCGCGGGCCGCGGCTACGACGCCGTCGTCGCCCTCGGCGTCGTCATCCGCGGCGGCACCCCGCACTTCGAGTACGTGTGCCAGGGCGTCACCCAGGGCCTGACCCAGGTCTCGGTGGACACCGGCGTACCGATCGGCTTCGGCGTGCTGACCTGCGACACCGAGGAGCAGGCCCTGGACCGCGCCGGCCTGGTGGGCTCGGTGGAGGACAAGGGGCACGAAGCGGTCACCGCCGCCGTCGCCACCGCGGCCACGCTGCGTACGGTCTCCGAACCCTGGCGCTGAGCGGGGGCGGGGGAGCGCGTAGGGTAGGCAGCACCATGTCCAAGAAGACGTTCGAGGAGCTCTTCGCCGAGCTCCAGCAGAAGGCCGCCACCGGCGACCCCGCCACCTCCCGCACCGCCGAGCTGGTCCAGTCCGGCGTCCATGCGATCGGCAAGAAGGTCGTCGAAGAGGCCGCCGAGGTGTGGATGGCCGCGGAGTACGAATCCGACGAGGCCGCCGCCGAGGAGATCTCCCAGCTCCTGTACCACCTTCAGGTGATGATGGTCGCCAAGGGAATCTCCCTCGACGACGTCTACGCCCACCTGTAGACCCGTAACCCCCCGCTTTCCCTCAACTCCCCTCGTACCAAAGGAAGTCGCTCTCATGCTGCGCATCGCCGTCCCCAACAAGGGTTCACTGTCCGAGCCTGCGTCGGCGATGCTCCATGAGGCCGGCTACCGCCAGCGCAAGGACCGCAGGGAGCTGGTCCTGGTCGACGCGGAGAACGAGGTCGAGTTCTTCTTCCTGCGCCCGCGCGACATCGCGGTCTACGTCGGCTCCGGCAAGCTCGACATCGGCATCACCGGCCGTGACCTGCTGCTGGACTCCGGCTCGCAGGCCGAGGAGATCATGCAGCTCGGCTTCGCCGGGTCCACCTTCCGCTACGCCACCCGCCCGGGCACCGCCAAGGACGTAACCGAGTTCGGCGGCATGACGGTGGCCACCTCCTTCTCCGGCCTGGTCACCAAGCACCTCGCCGACAACGGGGTGGACGCCGACGTGGTGCACCTGGACGGCGCCGTGGAGACCGCCATCGAGCTGGGCGTCGCCCAGATCATCGCGGATGTGGTCGAGACCGGCACCACCCTGCGCAACGCCGGTCTGGAGATCATCGGCGAGCCGATCCTGAAGTCCGAGGCGGTCGTCATCCGCCGCCACGGCGCGCCCGCCGACGACCCCAAGGTGCAGCAGTTCCTGCGCCGGATGCAGGGCGTCCTGGTGGCCCGCCGCTACGTGATGATGGACTACGACATCCGCGTCGAGCACGTGGAGAAGGCCGTCGCCCTCACCCCCGGCCTGGAGTCGCCCACCGTCTCCCCGCTGCACCACGAGGGCTGGGTCGCGGTCCGCTCGATGGTCCCCTCCAAGGACGCCCAGCGCATCATGGACGAGCTGTACGAGCTCGGCGCCCGCGCGATCCTGACCACCGGCATCCACGCCTGCCGCCTCTGACCCGTACGCATCCCGGTACCCCGCGAAGAGAGTCGACGACGTGTCCGCGCCCGCACCCCTGCCCACCCTCCCGGTCACCTTCCGGCCGACCCGCACCCGGGCCGTCCTGTACGCGGTGGGCGCCGCCCAGCTCGCCGCGCTGACGGCGATCGCGTTCGCGCTGCCCAAGCTCAGCGGCGGCGAGCGGATCAGCTTCGTGTGCACCGGGCTGCTGGTGCTGGCCGTCCTCCTGCTGCTCAGCCGCCCCAAGGTGGTGGCGAGCCAGGAGGGCGTCACGGTCGTCAATCTGACCACCAAGCGCAAGCTGGCCTGGGCGCAGGTGCTGCGGGTCAATCTGCGCCCCGGCGACCCGTGGGTCTCCCTCGACCTCGCCGACGGCACCAGCCTGCCCGCCATGGGTATCCAGCCCGGTATCGCCAAGCAGCAGGCGATCAGCGACGCCCGCGCGCTGCGCGCGCTCACCGAAAGCCACGGCTCGGGCGATCCCACGGGCCGGTGACCCTGCCCCGCCAGGTACCCGCTGATTAATCTGGTACCCGGGGCGCGCCCTGCGCCCTGCCCCGCGTGTGGGCCTCTGCGACCTGAGGAGTGACTTCCTCCAGCAATGGACGGATCGTCCGGTAGTACCTGCGCCGCCCCTGACGGTGCTCCCTCCAAGGAGCCCCCGCATACGACGGAGGGGGCGGCATGACAGTCAGCCTGCTGCTGCTCGCCGCGGCATTTCTCCTGATCCTCGCCAACGGATTCTTCGTGGCCGCCGAGTTCGGCCTGGTCACCGTCGAGAAGCCGGAGGCCGAACGGGCCGCCGCCGACGGCGACCGGCGCGCCAGGACCGTGGTCCTGGCGCTGCGCGAACTCTCCTTCCAGCTCTCGGGCACCCAACTGGGCATCACCATCACCTCGTTGGTGGTCGGCATGCTCGCCGAGCCCGCGCTGGCCCATCTGCTCTCCGGCCCGCTCGGCGCGACCGGCCTGCCGCGCGGCGCGGTCTCCGGCATCGCCGTCGTCATCGGCATGCTGCTGGCCTCCGCCGTCCAGATGGTCATCGGCGAACTGGTGCCCAAGAACTGGGCGGTCTCCCGTCCCCTTCAGGTCGCGCGCTTCGTCGCGGGCCCCCAGCACGCCTTCTCGCGCTTCTTCCGCCCCGTCATCTCCCTGCTCAACACCGTGGCCAACCGCCTGGTGCGGGGCCTGGGCGTGGAGCCGACCGAGGAGCTGGCCTCCGCGCGCACCCCCGGTGAACTGGTCTCGCTGGCCCGGCACTCGGCGCAGGCCGGCGCCATCGAGCAGGACACCGCCGACCTGTTCGTACGGACCCTGTCGCTGGGGCATCTCACGGCCGAGAACGTGATGACGCCCCGGGTGCGGGTCAGCGCCCTGCAGGCGGGCGCGACCGCCGAGGACGTCCTCAACCTCACCCGCGCCACCGGCCTGTCCCGCTTCCCCGTCTACCACACCCGTATCGACGAGGTCGTGGGCATGGTCCACCTCAAGGACGCCCTCGCCGTCCCCGCGCACGAGCGGCTGCGCACCCCGGCCGGGCAGATCGCGCAGGCCCCGCTGCTGGTCCCCGAGACGCTGCCGGTGCAGCCGCTGCTGGAGCGGCTGCGCAGCGAGCAGCCCATAGCCGTGGTCGTGGACGAGTACGGCGGCACGGCCGGGGTGGTCACCCTGGAGGACATCATCGAGGAGCTGGTCGGCGAGGTCCGCGACGAGCACGACCACATCGATCTGCCCGAACTCGCCCAGGCCCTGCCGGAGGAGGGCCGCCCCGCCTGGGACGCGGACGGCGGCTGCCGGGTGGACGTGCTGCGGCGGATCGGCCTGAAGGCGCCGGAGGGCCCGTACGAGACCGTGGCCGGGCTGCTCGCCCACGTCCTGGGCCGGATCCCGGCCCCCGGCGACATCGCCGAACTGGACGGCTGGCGGCTGCGGGTGCGGCTGGTGTCCCACCACCGCGCCGAGCGGGTCCGGATCGTACGCACCGGGCTGGTGGGCGCCGGTGCCGGTGAGGGGGTGGCGGCCCGATGAGCGTGCTGCAGCTCCTGTTCGCCGTCCTGCTGGTGCTGGCCAACGGTTTCTTCGTCGGCGCGGAGTTCGCCCTGGTCTCGGTGCGCCGCAGCCAGATCGAGCCGCTGGCCACCGAGGGCTCCAAGCGCGCCCGCCAGGTGCTGCACGGCCTGGAGAACCTCCCGCAGATGATGGCCGCGGCCCAATTCGGCATCACGGTCTGCTCGTTGACGCTGGGCGCGGTCGCCGAGCCCACCGTCGCCCATCTGCTGGAGCCGGTGTTCGCCGCGGTGCACCTGCCCGCCGCGCTCATCCATCCGCTCGGCTATGTCATCGCGCTGGCCCTGGTGGTCTTCCTGCACCTGGTCATCGGCGAGATGCTGCCGAAGAACCTGGCGATGGCGGCGCCGGAACGCACCGCGCTGTGGCTCAGCCCGGGGCTGGTGGCCTTCGCCCGGCTGTGCCGTCCGGTCACCGCGCTGCTGGGCGCCTGCGCCAGAGGCGTGCTGCGCCTCTTCCGCGTCGAGCCCAAGGACGAGGTGGAGGCGGTCTTCACCAGCGAACAGCTGACCCATCTCGTCGAGGACGCGGGCCAGGCCGGGCTGCTGGGCCCGGCCGAGCAGGAGCGCCTCTCCGACGCGCTGGAGCTGGGCACCCGCCCGGTCACCGACGTCCTGCTGGACCGGGCGGGGCTGGTCACCGTCGGCCCGTCGGTCACCCCGCGCCAGGTGGAGGAGCTGACGGTACGCACCGGCTACTCCCGCTTCCCGGT
This sequence comes from Streptomyces sp. UF-297, assembly GCF_058245575.1. Classification (NCBI taxonomy): domain Bacteria; kingdom Bacillati; phylum Actinomycetota; class Actinomycetes; order Kitasatosporales; family Streptomycetaceae; genus Streptomyces; species Streptomyces sp. UF-297. Next base: position 127,543 of record NZ_JBSIBZ010000010.1, read on the forward strand.
GTGCGCGCCCGGCGGTGCGTGCATGGGCTATCTGCACGTCAAGGACGTCCTGGACCTGGAGGAGTGGGACCGGGCGGTGCCCCAGCACATCTGGCACCCGATGACCACGCTGCGGGCCGAACTCCCGCTGGACGACGCCCTGACGGCGATGCGCCGTGCCGCCTCCCACCTGGCGGCGGTCGCGGACGCCTCCGGGCGGGTGCTCGGCCTGGTCACGCTGGAGGACGTACTGGAGAAGCTGGTCGGCGAGGTCCGTGACCCCGCGCACCGGCACGCCCCGGCCGGCGAGCGGGTGGCCGAGCCGCGCGGTGAGCGGGTGCCCGCGGGGGAGCGGGTGATGGCGGGCTGAGCCGCGGGTGCCGTACGGGCCGGCTCACCCCGGTCCGTACGGCACCGCGTCCCGCATGCCCGCGGAGTTGACGGTGCCGGACCACTGTTCGTACGGCGTGCGGTGGTCGGTGCGCAGCAGCGCGGCGAGCGGGGACCAGATCCACGCCACCAGCACCGCGGCGATCAGGGCGAGCGGGAGGGCGAGGCGGGCCGGGCCGGGGAGTTCGAGGCGTTCGCTGTCCGCCCACAGGCCCAGCCACGCGATCCACAGCGGGGCGTGCAGCACTCCGAAGCGCACGGCCAGGCGCCCGGCGCCGGCCCGTCCGCCGCGCGTATGGCGCACCCGCAGCAGCACGGCGCGCTTGCCGGGCGTCGCGCCGGTCAGCGCGGGCAGGACCCAGAACCATCCGAGGCCGAGCGCGGTGCCCAGCGGGAAGCTGAGGCGCTCCGCGGTGGCGGCGCTGGTGACCAGGGTGAGCAGTCCGGTCAGTACGGTCCAGGTGATCAGCCAGCCGGCCAGGTCGGTGAGATAGGCCAGTGCCCGCCGCGGGAAGGTGACCAGGGCGGCGTAGCGGGCGCGTTCGCGCGCCGGGTCCAAGGTGGGCAGCAGCCGCATCAGCGGTCCGGCCAGCAGCCAGCCCAGCAGCGCGCCGAGGGTGTTCAGCAGCAGGTCGTCGACGTTGAAGAGCCGGTAGGCGCAGGGGTAGGCGAACCACAGGCCGGTGAGCTGGGTGGTCTCGAAGAACAGCGAGACGCCGAAGGCGACGGCGGTGCTGACCGCGGCGCCTCTGCGCAGGTAGTAGCGCAGATAGATGCCCAGGGGCAGCAGCAGGACGAGGTTGAGCGCGCTGGTCCACACGGCGGGGTTGCGCAGCAGCGCGCCGGGCGACCAACTGCCGTGCGCCTCGCGGGCGATGTCGCCGACGAAGCCGAAGGGGCGCAGCTGCGGGGTGGCGGCGTAGGTGTGGGTGGCGCAGTACGCCTCGGGGTCGCGCGGCAGCGGCACGACGGTCTGGAGCAGGGCCGCGAGCAGGTAGAAGACGAAGGAGTACAGGACCACGGCCGCCCAGCCGCCGGCCCGGCCGCGCCGGCGGTAGCCGACGATGGCGGCGGGGATGAGGACGAGCGCGGCCACGAACGGGAAGAGCCACACGGCGGTCTTCACGGGCAGCAGGTAGGTACTGAACACGGTGGGTACTCCCGGGGCGGCTTGCTGGCCGGGTCGTGGACGGGCGGCGGGTCGGGCTGCGGGGGCGGGCAGGGTCGGGCGGCGGACATTCGGTTTCCGCCCAATGTGCCATGAGGTCACACAAGAGTGGCATTTTGTGACGTACAGGACGGCAGATGCGTACGCCGCGCGGCGCGTACGCATGCCAAGATCGGTTGTCATGCGAACGGCTTTCTGGCGTGACGTGCTGCGCTGCGTACGGCTGACCCGGCTCGCCCTCGCGCTCATCGTGGTCATCGAGATCGCCGATGTGCTCTTCCGCCACTCCGTCTACCTCGGCACCCTGCTGCTCATCTGTCCCCCGCTGGCCGCCGCCCTCGCCCCGCCGCGCGCCGTCCTGGCGGTGGGCCTGCTGGCCCTGGCCACCCGCCTGCCGCTGTACGCGCCGCACGGCGAGCCGGTGGAGGACTACGACGCCTACGTCTGGATCAACACCGTCACCCTGATCGCGGTGACCGGCGTCAGCATGAACATCTCCCGCAGGCGCGAGCAGCGCGAGCGCCGGCTGACCGCGGTGACCTCGGTGGCCGAGGCCGCGCAGCACGCGCTGCTGCCCCCGATGCCCCCGAGCGTGGGCGGCCTGAAGACCGCGGTGCTCTACCAGGCCGCGGCCCGCGAGGCGCAGATCGGCGGCGACCTCTACAAGGTCGTGGACACCGCGTACGGGATCCGGGCGATGATCGGTGACGTACGGGGCAAGGGGCTCGGCGCGGTGCACACCAGCGCTGTCGTGCTGGGCGCCTTCCGCGAGGCCGCCCGCCGCGGCCCCGACCTGTCCGCGGTCGCGGCCGAGGTCGAGGACAGCCTGCTGGAGAGCCTGGAGCCCGAGGAGTTCGTCACCGCCCTGTTCGCCGGGTTCCACCCCGACGGCCGTGTCGAGATGGTCTCCCGCGGCCATGTCTCCCCGACGCTGATCACCGCGGACGGCCGGGCGCGCACCCTGGACGCCCCCGACCCCGGCCTCCCGCTGGGCCTGGGCACCCTGGGCGCCGACAGCGCCGCTCCCTGGACCGTACGGCTGCGCCCGGGTGACCGGCTGCTGCTGTGCACCGACGGCGTCACCGAGGCCCGCGACCCCGACGGCACCTTCTACCCCCTGGCCGACCGCCTGCCCGCTCTGGCCGCCGGCGCCCGCGACGGCGACGACCTGCTGCGTCGCCTGCGCGCGGACCTCGTGGGCTACACCGGCGACCGTCTGGACGACGATGTGGCGGTCCTGCTGCTCACGGTCCCCGCGGCGCCCCTTGAGCGGGTGCCGAGCGCTCCTTGAGCGCCCGGCCCGCGGCGCTGGTCGGGCGCTGTGTTATGCAGGTGCGGTGACGGCTGCCAGAACATGTGACGACAGGCCCTTCGATGCGGTGCTGTGCGACTTCGACAATGTGATCCGCTTCTACGACACGGGGGAAGTGACCCGGATCGAGCGGGCGGTGGGCCTGGCGCAGGGAACCACGGCGAAGATCGCCTTCGCGCCGGAGCTGGACGAGCCGCTGTATCTGGGGCGGATCACCCAGACCGAGTGGATGGAGTCGATCGTACGGGGGCTGAACGGGCAGGTCCCGGCGGAGCGGGCGCGTCAGCTGGGGGAGGCGCTCGCCCGGGCGCCGTTCCGGGCGGACCAGGCGGTCGTGGAGATGCTGCGGCGGGTACGGGCCCGGGTGCCGGTGGTGCTCGTGACCAACGCGACCCTGCAACTGGAGGAGGACATCGCGGCGTTGGGCCTGACCGGGCTGGCGGACCACGTGGTCAGCAGCGCCCGGGTGCGGGTGGCCAAGCCGGACCGCAGGATCTACGAGATCGCACTGGAGCGGGCGGGGGTGCCGGCCACGCGCTGCGTCTTCGTGGACGACCGCCCGGAGAACGTCGACGCCGCCGTCGCGCTCGGCATGACGGGTGTGCACTATCGCGAACCGGCCGATCTGCGCGCCACCCTGGGCTGCCTGCTGGACGAGTAGCAGCCGGGGCGGGACGGGAGGGGTACCGGCCGACTACCGCAGGGCGGCGGCCAGTTCGGCCCGGTGCGCCGACACCCAGGCGTACGCCGCGCCGATCTCCTCGACGGCGCCCCGGGCCCGCAGGCGCAGCATGGCGGGGTCGCCGGCCTCGGCCGCCGCCCGGATGCCGAGCCGGCTGCGCCGCTGCCACCACAGGACGGTGTCCAGGAGCCGGGAGCGGTCCGCCAGGCCGTAGGCGTCGCAGACCAGCCGCATACGGCGGGCGGCCTCGGGCACGTCGGTCAGGCGCGGGCCGAGGTCCACGTACTGCCAGCAGACATGGGCGAGGTCGTGGACGCGGTCGCCGGGAGCGGCCAGGTCCCAGTCGATGAAGGCCACCGGCAGCGGGGCGCCGCCGCGCGGGGCGTAGACGGTGTTCCTGGGGGCCAGGTCGTTGTGGCAGACGACCTCGTGCGCGGCGGCGAGCGGCGAGCCCGCGGTCAGGTCGTGGAAGGCGCGCACGAGGCGGGCCACCCCCGCCAGCGCGTCGTCGTGGCGCACCCGTTCCTGCTCCCCGGCCTGCCAGGGCACCAGGCCCGCGATGTGCCCGAGGATCTGGCGGCCCTGTGCGTCCAGGCCCAGGAAGCGGGGCGCCCCGGCCCAGCCGTGCCGCTCGAAGAGGGCCAGCAGCCGGTGGACGAAGGCCGCGCGCGGGGGCGGGGCGCGGCGGACGGTCGCGCCGACACGGACGGCGCCGCTGACCGCGCCGCCGGGCAGGGAGGATTCACACATGGCCGAAGACTGCCAGGGCCACGGGGTGCGGTGTGGGCCCGGGGCACGGCGGTTGAGAGACTTCCCGGGTGATGGAAATCCTGCCGCGGACGATCCGGGCCATCGACAGCGGACAGCTCTTCGGGCTGATGCAGGACGCGCTCGACCTCGGCTTCAGCCGGCGGCTCACGATGGACTGGCTCACGCGGCACGTGGCGCGGGACGCCACCCACTACCTGTACCCCGTGCTGGTGCACTGGCTGAGCCACCTCCCCGAGCACTCCCCGCAGTGGCGGTGCGAGCTGCTGCTCACGGTGCGCACCGGCGAAGAGCTGCTGGGCACCCTCGATGTGCTGCCCACCGCCTTCCGCGCGCTGCCGGAGAACCTGGACCCGGCGGCCAAGACGCGGGTGGCGCGCCGGATGGAGGCGGCCCCATCGGTGCGGGAGTGGGACGAGGGGCAGCGGGGCACCTGAACGGGGCCGGGCGCCGCGGGCGCCCCGGTGGCCGGGCCCAAAGGGTGTGTTGACAAGGCGCGTTGGGTTCTTTACGCAGGTGAAGGGGGCGGGCGGGCCCGTACGGCGGGCCTCTTGACCCGCGGACCGGGGTGCGTGGGGCGCAGGAGCACGCACGGGCACGAACGGGAGCGTACGAGACAGAGGAGAGCCGGCATGGCGCGCGCGGTCGGGATCGATCTGGGAACGACGAACTCCGTGGTGAGTGTGCTCGAAGGCGGTGAGCCCGTCGTCATCACCAATGCCGAGGGCGCCAGGACCACACCGTCGGTCGTCGCCTTCGCCAAGAGCGGCGATGTGCTGGTCGGCGAGGTCGCCAAGCGGCAGGCCGTCACCAACGTCGAGCGCACCGCGCGGTCGGTCAAACGGCAGATGGGGGACGGGAGTTGGCGCTTTCCGCCCAGCGGTTCGGTGGAGGGGCGGCATTTCACCGCGCAGGAGATCTCCGCCCGGGTGCTGCACAAGCTCAAGCGGGACGCGGAGGCCTATCTCGGCGAGCAGGTCACCGACGCGGTGATCACCGTCCCGGCGTACTTCAACGACGCCCAGCGCCAGGCCACCAAGGAGGCGGGTGAGATCGCGGGCCTGAAGGTGATGCGGATCGTCAACGAGCCGACGGCCGCGGCCCTGGCGTACGGCCTGGACAAGAGCAAGGACCACACCGTCCTCGTCTTCGACCTGGGCGGCGGCACCTTCGACGTCTCGCTGCTGGAGATGGGGGAGGGCGTCCTGGAGGTGAAGTCGACCTCCGGGGACACCGATCTGGGCGGCGACGACTGGGACCAGCGGGTGGTCGACCACCTCGTCGAGCGGTTCCGCGCCGGGCACGGCATCGACCTGGGCCGGGACAAGATGGCGCTGCAACGGCTGCGCGAGGCCGCGGAGAAGGCGAAGGTGGAGCTGTCGGCCACCAGCGAGACGACGGTGAGCCTGCCCTACATCACCGCTTCCGCCGAGGGTCCGCTGCACCTGGAGGAGAAGCTGACCCGTACGCAGTTCCAGCAGCTGACCGCCGATCTGCTGGACCGCTGCCGCGCGCCGTTCCACCAGGCGGTCAAGGACGCGGGCGTCAAGGTCGCCGGCATCGACCAGGTGATCCTGGTGGGCGGCTCCACGCGGATGCCCGCGGTGGCCGACCTGGTCAAGGAGCTGTCCGGCAAGGAGCCGCACCGGGGTGTGAACCCGGACGAGGTCGTGGCCATCGGTGCCTCGCTGCAGGCCGGTGTCCTCAAGGGCGAGGTCAAGGACGTCCTGCTCCTCGACGTCACCCCGCTGTCGCTCGGCATCGAGACCAAGGGCGGCATCATGACCACGCTCATCGAGCGCAACACCACGATCCCGACGAAGCGTTCGGAGATCTTCACGACGGCCGAGGACAACCAGCCGTCGGTGCAGATCCAGGTGTTCCAGGGCGAGCGGGAGATCGCGGCGTACAACAAGCGGCTCGGTGTCTTCGAGCTGACCGGTCTGCCGCCGGCGCCGCGCGGCATCCCGCAGATCGAGGTGTGCTTCGACATCGACGCCAACGGCATCATGCACGTCACCGCCAAGGACCTGGGTACGGGCAGGGAGCAGAAGATGACCGTCACCGGCGGCTCCGCGCTGCCGAAGAAGGACATCGACCGCATGATGCGCGAGGCCGAGCAGTACGCCGAGGAGGACCGCAGGCGCCGCGAGGCCGCCGAGACCCGCAACCAGGCCGAGCAGCTGGTGTACGGGACCGAGCGGCTGCTGGCGGACGATCAGGTGCGCATCCCCGAGGAGGTGCGCACCGAAGTGACCTGTGCCATCGGGGAGTTGAAGGAGCGGATCGAGGGCGGGGACGCGCAGGAGATCCGCAGTGCGATGGACCGGGCGTCGGCGGCGGCCCAGAAGATCGGCGCGGCCGTCTACGGGGAGGCGCGGCAGCGGCGCGAGGCGGGCGAGGAGCGGCCGGAGGGCGCGGCCGAGGACGAGGTCGTGGACGCCGAGATCGTCGACGAGGGCAAGCCGCGCAAGGACGCCCCGTAGCGGAAGGTGGCCACGCGCCGCGCGGAGGGCAAGGGCCGCCGCACACAAGGGAGTTGGTCCAGACCTATTGACGGTAGGTCTGGACCAACTTACCGTGTGCCCCATCGCGCCACTTGTCTCTCCCACCACCTCACCCGGAGCCAGACCGCCGTGGACGCCGCACCCACCGGTGACGGCCTGTCATGGCGAGAAGGGAGTGCGTCATGATCCGTCGGACATCGCGTCTGCTGGGGGTCGGTCTGGCGGTGGCCTTCGCCGTGCAGCTGCTGGCCGGCGCCGCGCCGGGCACGGCCGCGCCGCGGGAGGAGACCTGCGCGGTCAAGTCCAGACCCGCGGGCAAGGTGCTGCAGGGCTACTGGGAGAACTGGGACGGCGCGGCCAACGGCGTGCACCCGCCGTTCGGCTGGACCCCGATCACCGACCCGCGCATCCGCTACCACGGCTACAACGTCATCAACGCGGCCTTCCCGGTGATCCGTTCGGACGGCACCGTCCTGTGGGAGGACGGGATGGACGCGACGGTCAAGGTCGCGACGCCCGCCGAGATGTGCCAGGCCAAGGCGTCCGGGCAGACGATCCTGATGTCCATCGGCGGCGCGGCGGCCGGCATCGACCTCAGCTCCAGCGCCGTGGCCGACCGCTTCGTGGCCACCGTCGTACCGATCCTGAAGAAGTACAACTTCGACGGCATCGACATCGACATCGAGACCGGCCTGGTGGGCAGCGGCAACATCAACCAGCTCTCCGCCTCGCAGTCCAACCTCATCCGCATCATCGACGGCGTCCTGGCCCAGATGCCGTCCAACTTCGGCCTCACCATGGCCCCCGAGACCGCCTACGTCACCGGCGGCAGCGTCACCTACGGCTCGATCTGGGGCGCGTACCTGCCGATCGTGAAGAAGTACGCGGACAACGGCCGCCTGTGGTGGCTGAACATGCAGTACTACAACGGCAGCATGTACGGCTGCTCCGGCGACTCCTACTCCGCCGGCACCGTCCAGGGCTTCACCAAGCAGACCGACTGCCTCAACAAGGGCCTGGTCGTCCAGGGCACCACCATCAAGGTCCCCTACGACAAGCAGGTCCCGGGCCTGCCGGCGCAGCCGGGCGCGGGCGGCGGCTATATGTCGCCCGGCCTGGTCGCACAGGCCTGGAACACCTACAGCGGCGGTCTCAAGGGCCTGATGACCTGGTCGATCAACTGGGACGGCTCCAAGGCCTGGTCGTTCGGGAACAACGTCAAGTCCCTGCAGGGACGTTGAGGCCCTGACAGCGTTTCCCGGACGGGGTGACCACGGGTACCGACCCTGCCCCTGATCACCCCACCCGGCGCCGGGTCAGCCCGCCCGCCCCGCCCGCGGCCCGGCTCCGGGGGCGACCGGGGCCGCCCGTGGCCACCAGGGCGGCCCCGGTCAGCAGCGCAGCGGCCAGGACCAGCAGCAGGGCGGTGAAGCCGAGCCCGAGGTGACCGGTGTACGGTCCCGCGCTGGCGCCGAGGCTGAGCACGAACCCGTACAGCGAGGTGCCCGCCCCGCGCAGGGGCGCGGCGCGGTCGCTGAACAGCGTGACCATCGCGGTCGCGGTGACCGCGACCCCGGCGGTGAAGACGTTGCTCGCCGCGATCAGCGCCCACATGGAGGATCCGGACGTCGCCTCGCCGACCAGGCCGAGCGCCGAGAGGGCGAACCCGGCGACGCCGATGCGCACATCGCCGAAGCGCGTCACCCACGCCCCCGCGAACGGGGCCACCGCCACGCCGGGCAGCGCGCCCAGGCGCACCGGGATCAGGTCGCTCTGGTCGAGCCCGTAGTCCTTCAAGTGGGGTGCGAGCGCGGCGTACATGGCGACGAAGGAGAACAGCACGGTGAACACCGCCAGGCAGGGCCGCCCCAGTCTGCGCCGGGTGAGCAGCTCGGTGAACTGGCGCAGCCGCTGCGCTGCGGAGACCGGTTCGGCGGCCCGGCGCGGTTCGCGCAGCACGGCCGCCAGCGCCAGGACGGTGACGCCGAGGGCCGCGGCGGCCAGCCCGAACACCCAGCGCCAGCCCCAGGCCAGGGCCACCGCCGAGGCGTAGACCTGGCCCGTGATGGCGGCCACGAAGTTCGTCGTGGAGATCGCGCCGATCGCGATGACGGCGGAGCGGCCGGGCAGCGCCTCGCGCAAGTAGGCCAGCGCCACCGGCGAGAAACTGCCCGCCGCGAAGCCCTGCACCAGCCGCAGCGCGGCCACCGTCTGGACGTTGGGCGCGAAGGCCAGCGCGAGGGTGGCCAGGGTGGCCGCCGCCATGCCGGGGACCAGGACGGCCTTGCGCCCGTAGCGGTCCGAGAGCGGCCCGAAGACCAGGAATCCGCCCGCGTACGCGAAGTAGGCCAGGCCCAGCGCCGTGGCGGCGGCGCCGGAGCCCAGATCGGCGGCGACCACCGGTGCGAGCGGGATCGACACGTACACCTGCATGACGACCAGCAGCGCGCACAGGACCAGCACGCACACCGACGCGGGACGGGCCGGTGGAGCGGGAGCGGCCACCGTCGTGCCGTGCGGTGAGGGTGCTGGATGCGCCGGGTCTGCTGGGTGTGCCGGGTTCAACGCGCTGCTCGGCTCGTGCGCGCCCGCACCGTGGGGCTCATCCTTCGACCGCGGCCTTCACCCGCTCGACCGTGACGCGCATGTCCAGGCGCAGCTTGTCGGTCCAGTCGTCCACGAAGCGCTTCTTGCCGGCCTCGTCCAGGCCCTTGGTGAACCGCATGATCCCCGGGCTGACCGTGCCCATCCGGTAGTGGTGCGCCAGCAGGGCGCCCTTCTCGGTGGGCTCGATGTCGAAGCCCCACACACAGTCCTGGCTCTCCCCGGTGTCGGTGAGCACCTCCCAGCGGAAGGTACGCCCGGGCTCGGCGGCGACGACCGCGGACTCGTTGTACCAGGTGCCGCGCGGCACCGGCGCCCAGGCGACCACGTCGTGGCTGCGGACGTTCTTGCCGCGGAAGATCGCCCCCACTTTCGCCGGTTCACCGGAAGCCCATTCTCCGCCTGCGCATTCCGGGCTCCATTCCGCGGTGCGTGGCATATCGCTGACGAGGGAGTAGATCTTTTCCGGGGAGGCCGAAACGGTGATATCGACCCGGAGTTGGAAGAGCGGCGAGTTTCGAAGGATGGAATTTTCCATGGCGGAACTTTGACAGGGTGGCCCTACTGACGGGCAATGATCGATTTACGGATTCGTCAACTCCTGCCGAGGATTGCGCTTTATGTGACACAGAGTGGCAGGTTGGGCGTAGCGGCGGCCGTACGGGTCACACCTTAGGTGTCTCAAAGGGGGCTTCGGGGGAGGGGGACCGATGGCGGTCGACCGGCGGCAGGGGCGCCGTTGCGCGCTCCGGATCCGGGGACACGATGCGGAACCGGCCCGGCTCGCCCCGCTGTGGCGGCACGGTAGGTTCCGTTTTCGGCCGCGCCTCTCCGCGGCACAGGTGACGCACCGTAGCCGCCACCTGAATCCCGCACTCCGTCCGTACGCCTCTCAACCAATTACCCCCGTCCGGGAATCCGGGCACCTGCTGCATGCGCATATTCCCAGGCATATGCCTCGACGGGAAAGGGAGTGAACGCCCCTCGATTTGCTGCCGAGTTGCCGCACGCACGGCGGAATGGATGTCGTCGGCAACATTCTCCGCTTTCCTTGTCCGGCCCGCCCGGATGTGCCGTACACAGAAATGCCCGCCCGGGGGAGGGTGTGGTCATTTCTTGCGTCGTAAGTTTCGGGCGGTCCGGAATTCTTACGGCGTAAGCATCGGTGATCGGGTAGCCTGCCCTTACGGCGTAAGAAGGTCGGGGCCGGTACGCACGGGGAGCGGCAGGTTGGGAGGCGGCGTGGCGCGCAAGCGGACGCGGGGTGAGCGGGCGGGGCTGACGCGGGAGCGGGTGCTGGACGCGGCGGTGGCGCTGGTGGACCGGGAGGGGCTCGCCGCGCTGTCGATGCGCGGGCTGGGCGCCGAACTCGGCGTCGAGGCGATGACGCTCTATCACCATGTCCCGAACAAGGACGCGTTGCTGGACGGGCTGGTGGAGTGGGTGCTGGAGCGCACGGCCCCGCTCGTGTCCGACGGCAGACCCTGGCAGGAGGCGCTCGGCGCCTACGCGCACTCGCTGCGCGAGACCCTGCTGTGCCACCCGGGCGTGCTGCCGCTGGTGACCACCCGCGCGGTGGTGACGCCGACGACGCTGCGGGCGGTCGAGGGCGGGCTGCGGACGCTGCGGGAGGCCGGATTCGCCGTGGGCCGGGCGCTGGACGTGCTGAACTCCCTCACCGTCTTCGTGGTGGGCCACACCGCGGCCGAGGCGGGCACGGGGCCGGTGAGCCGGCGCTCCGGGCCCGGCTCGGCCCAGTTCCTGGCCGAGTTGGACGCCGAGGAGTACCCGCTGATCACCGAGGCGGTCCGCACCGGCCGCGGCACCGATGACGAGGAGCGCTTCGACTTCGCCGTCCGGGCGCTGGTGACGGGCTTCGCCGACTCCCTGCGCGAGCAGCGCTGAACTCCGGGCGGGTGCCGCTGCCCCGGGCGGCGGCGCCGAACTCCGGCCCGCGCAACGGCCGTCACGGCGGCCGCCACCGGCTCGGCTCACAGCGGCGGCGGCCCCTGCGGATCGGGCCCCGGCAGCCCGGGGATCGGACCGCGGCCCGAGAGGACCTCGCCGTAGGCCTGCATGAGGTCGGGCAGCCGCAGCGTGGCCAGGTCCTCCCGGGTGGGGGTGCCCGTCCAGGTGGACAGGCGCAGATCGCGGTAGGCGCAGCTCTTCTCGTACAGGGTGCGCAGGAAGCGGCCGTTGCCCAGCTCGTCGATCCAGCCCTGGTCCACCACATGGCCGCTGATGCTGCGCAGCTCCTCCAGCGACTCCTCGTCCCAGTGGTCGCCGTTCTCGGCGGCCAGCACCTCGCCGATGGCGGTCAGCTCCAGCGGCCGGTAGCTGGGGAAGTCGACGCGGGTGGTGAAGCGCGAGGACAGGCCGGGGTTGGTGGCCAGCAGCCGGTCCATGCCCTCCGGGTAGCCGGCGAGGATCACCACGAGGCGGTCGCGGTTGTCCTCGGCGCGCTTGAGCAGCACCTGCAGCGCCTCGTCGCCGTACGCGTCGCCCTTGCTGTAGCCGGAGTTGGACAGGCTGTAGGCCTCGTCCACGAACAGCACCCCGCCCAGCGCCGAGTCGATCAGCTCATTGGCCTTCACGGCGGTCTGGCCGAGGAACTCCCCGACCAGATCGGCGCGCTGCGCCTCCACCAGGTGGTCGCCGCCCAGCAGTCCCAGGGCGTAGAACACCCGGCCGAGTATCCGGGCCACGGTCGTCTTGCCGGTGCCCGAGGGACCGGAGAAGACGAAGTGTCGTTTCGGCGGCTGGACCGGCAGGCCCTGGCTCGCCCGCAGCCGCGCCATGCGCAACTGGGCCGACAGCGCCCGCACTTGACGCTTGACGGGCTCCAGGCCCACCATCCGCTCCAGCTCGGCCAGCGCCTGCTCCAGGAGTACGGGGTCGGACGGCCCCGAGGGCAGCAGATCGGCGCCGCGCGGCCCGGGCACGCCCGCTTTCCCGGAGTCCCCGGACTTGCCGGGCTTCTCCCGTACGACCGTGTCGGCGTCCGGCAGCGGCACCCCGGTCGCCTCGCTCTCCGGGCCCTCCGGGTCGGTGGTCGCCAGCAGCTCCCGCCCGTCCACCGGATCCAGCGGCGAGAGCGGGTCGAGGTCACCGGCCACCTCCTGGCCGAGCCCGGCGGAGACCGAGGCCAGGTCGGTGCCCTCCAGGCCGTCGCCCTCGGCGATGGCCGCGAGCCGGGCCGCGGTGTCCATGAACGAGGCGTCCACCCGGTGCACGGCGCGGTACAGCGGCAGCGCGGCGGCGCTGCGCCCGGTGCCCTCGTGGGCGCGGGCGAGCCAGTAGCGCAGCTCCTTTCGCTGCGGCTGCTCGCTGCGGCAGCGCATCAGGGCGGCGGACAGCAGCGGCTCGGCCTGCCCGTACGTCTCCAGGCGCACCCGGGCCATGCCGCCGAACAGGCCGGACTCGATGCCCAGCAGCGGGTCGTCCAGCAGCGGGTCGGTGTGCCGCACCAGCTGCTCCCAGTCCTTGACCAGGTAGGCGCGGCAGGCGTGCAGGAAACGTACCTGCGCGTCGGTGTCCACCGGTGGGCAGGTGGCCAGCGCCTGGTCCAGCTCGGCGACATGGCGGCCGTCCAGCCAGTGCGAGGCGTGCGCCAGCAGCAGGTCCCGGCCGGTCTCCAGCACCGGCTGCACCCACCAGCCCAGCCAGTACCACGAATTGAGGGTGCGTCGGTGCCGGGCGCGCTGCTCGCCGAATCGGTCGCGGTGGCGGTACATGCGCAGCAGCGCGGTGGTGGTGTCCGCGCGCAGCGCGTGCAGGCCGAGCCAGGCGTCGGCCATGGACGGGTCCGCCCGTACAGCGGCCCGGAACTCCTCCTCGGCCTGCGCGTACGCGCCCATCGTGTAGGCGTCGACCGCGCGCAACCAGGCGAGTTCGGCCGGGGCGTGTGTGCCCTGCGTGCCGAAATCCATCACGTCCCCCACAAAACGTCCCCCGTGGTGTGCCGCCGGGCGAGTGCCTGGCCGCAGCGTGTCCGAACCGTCGTGCTGTGGACGGGAGTTGCTCGTCGTGTCGCGTTCTTCGGTTCGCGTTCGTACGCGTCGTTCGGTGGCACAGACTCGCATCGTACCCGCGGCGTGGGTGCGGGCCGAAGGGGGGCGCAGGGGAGGAGACCAAGGGGAAGGGGCCGCTCAGCGGCGTGAAGGGGGCGGTGACCCAGGGTGAGGGGCGACTGCCGAGGACCTTGATCGTTTCTCGCGTGGCGCAGAACGAAGCCCCCGATCACGGGGGAACAACCGGGGGCTTCGCATCTGCGGGCGGTCCGTCAGAACCGCACATTGAGAACGTAAGTCCTGTACGCCCCCCAGGTCAAGCCGAGTTGAGGGACTCGGCGGGAGCCTGTCGGCCGTCATCTGCGCACCGACTGTGGTCCACTACGAAGAGTGACGAGTATGGGGGGATCGACGCGCCTCAGCGGGCCCCGGAAGTACCTCATACCCCACCTGCCTCTGGTGCACCAGGAGATTCGCGTACGGGCGGGAAGGATCGGTGGCGAAGTGCCGGCGCTCCGCCGGAATCCAGCCAGCCCAGAAGGCCGATTGGGTTTCGCCGTCCCGCAGTTGACCCCTTTCCCAGGAGACCTCGCAGGTCAGCTCCATCCACAACAGGCACGTCAGATACGGCCGCAGTGCGCGGCGGCCGGCGCCGACCCCCTCCACGAGGACGACCGGAGCGGGCCGGACGATTCGCGTCCCGCCGAACTCGCGGCGCACCCAGTCATAGACCCGGTACCGCGCCGGCTCGCCGCGCGAGAGCGGCCCGAGCACCTGCTCCTGGAAGGCATCGGCCCACCCGAAGAGCTGCTGATGAGTCGCCAGATCGTCCAGATGGATCACATCGGCCCCGCCGAGAGCCTCCGAGAGCAGCCCGGCGAAGGTGCTCTTGCCCGACCCCGCGTGCCCGTCCACCGCGACCATCCGCACGGGCCCGCAGCGGGCCGGAAGAGTGAGCAGCCGGTCGGCGAGCGAGCCCAGGTGGTGATCCATCGCGCCAGCGTACGACAGTGGTCCACACCAATATTGCCGACACGACGCGCGCCCGACCGCTGGCCCGCGGCCGCGCCCAACCGGGATAGTTGAGCCACCGCACCGCGGCCTTCGCCGGGCCACGTGCGGCGCGCACCGCCGTGCCGAAAAACCCCTCCACAGCTCCCGTTCCGGCCCACCTCATCGCTTCCGAGCTTCCGACTGGGGGAACCTCCACCATGAGCAGATCCGCTCCCCGCCGTACCGTGCTGGCCGCCGCGATCGCCACCGCCGCGGGCATCGCCACACCCCTGGCGCACGCCGCAGGACCCGCCCGCAAGGCCGACGGGTCGGCCGGCGCGGCCGCCGGGGCGAAACCCCTGGTGGACTACCGCGCCTGGACCACCCTCGCCGACTGGCGCCAGGGCAAGGGCCGGGGCACCCGCGTCGCGGACGAGGGACGCCCCGGCGTCCTCATCGACCGCCCGGCGGGCACGGTGGACTACCTCGACCCGCACACCGGCAAGACGGCCCGCTGGGAGTACGCCACCTGGACCTCCCCGGTGCGCGCACTGAAGGTCCCCGCCACCGAACTCGTCGCCTCATGGAACGCCGCCACCCCCGCCGGCACCTGGATCGCGGTGGAACTGCGCGGCACCTACAGCGACAAGAAGCCCACCCCCTGGTACGTGATGGGCCGCTGGGCCGCCGGCGACCAGGACATCCGCCGCACCTCCGTCGACGACCAGAAGGACGGCAGGAGCAGCATCTCCACCGACACCTTCGCCATCGACAACCCGGCGAGCGGCCTGCGCCTGGCCTCCTACGAACTGCGCCTCACGCTCTACCGCAAGCCCGGCAGCGCGGCCACCCCCAAGGTCTGGCGCCTGGGCGCCATGGGCTCCGACGTCCCCGACCGCTTCGAGGTCCCCGCCTCCAAGCCCGGCCTGCCCAAGGGCCACGAGCTGCCTGTGCCGCGCTACTCCCAGGAGATCCACAAAGGCCAGTACCCCGAGTACGACAACGGGGGAGAGGCCTGGTGCAGCCCCACCTCCTCCCAGATGATCATCGAGTACTGGGGCCGCAAACCCACCAAGGAAGACCTCGCCTGGGTCAACCCCGCCTACGCCGACCCCCAGGTCTGCCACGCCGCCCGCTTCACCTACGACTACCAGTACGCGGGCTGCGGCAACTGGCCCTTCAACACCGCCTACGCCGCCACGTACAAGGACATGCAGGGCGTGGTCACCCGCCTCCAGTCCCTCACCGAGGCCGAACGCCTCATCAAGGCGGGCATCCCCCTCATCACCTCCCAGTCCTTCATCAAGTCCGAACTGGACGGCGCCGGCTACGGCACGGCAGGCCACCTCATGACCGTCATCGGCTTCACCAAAACCGGCGACGTCATCGCCAACGACCCCAACTCGCCCACCAACGAAGCCGTCCGCCACATCTACAAGCGCCGCCAGTTCGAGAACATCTGGCTCAGGACCAAGCGCAAGAATGCCGAGGGCAAGGTCGTCGGTGCGACCGGCGGCATCTGCTACCTCCTCTTCCCGGCCCAGCCGACCACGAGCCAGCTCCAGGCCCTGCAGTCCGTGGGAGTCCGCTGAGCCGGTGCCGCCGGGACGGGCTCCGGCAGGGGCGCGACTTCGTACAGCGCAGGGCCCCGCTCCCTCGAGGAAGCGGGGCCCTGCGGGCGCGGGGGAAACCGTCAGGCGGACGGCGCCAGACGGAGCGTGTCCACGCGCTGGAGGGTGAAGCGCTCCCAGGCGCCGACGCGCTCCGAGCGGGCTCGCAGGAGGCCGTACTCGGATCCGGAGTTGGTGACCTCCGCGCTGACGTACTTGCCGCTCGCGGTGGACTTCAGGGCGTACGCGTCCGGGCCCTTGTCCGTTTGGGGGGCCAGCTCGAACTTCTCCCAGGCGCCTGCCTTGTCCGAGCGGGCGCGGAGCATGCCGTTGTGATCGCCGGCGTCGGAGACCTCGGCGCTCACGAACCGGTCGGCCGCCTCGTTGCGCAGGCTCACGGTGCCGTCGCCGTTGCGCTGGAGGGTGAAGCGCTCCCAGGCACCGGCGCTGCTGCTGCGGGCCCGCAGCCTGCCCTGCAGCTTTCCCTTGTCCTGGATTTCGGCGCTGACGTACTTGCCGTTGGCCTCGGACTTGATCGCCAGTCTGCGGACGACGTCCTGGATCCAGTCGGTGATGTCGTCGGTGCGCGACGAGACCGCGCCGGTGCGCGTCTCGCTGTCGTCGGTGCCCAGGCAACCGCCCTGCCAGGAACGGCTGTTCACGGCGACGAGCTCGTAGCGCCCGGCGTTGTCCCGGAAGAGCGGGCCGCCGGTGTCCCCCTTGCAGATGCTGGCGTTGTTGTCGCCCGTGGTGGAGAGGCCGGTTGCGCTGGGCGCGTCCACGGCGAAGGTGCCGGTGTACAGGCGGTCGGGCAGCCAGGCGTCCTTGGTACGGCCGAAGCCGGCGGCTCGCAGCCTCTCGCCTGCCGCGGGGGCAGTGGTGCTCAGGGGGATGGGGGTGACGTCGGTGACGGGGCTGGAGAGGCGGGCCAGTACCAGGTCGCGGTCGGCGCGCGGGGCCAGCTCGACGACGGTGCGCACCTGGCCGGAGCCGGAGGTGAGGTGGGTGCGACCGATGGTGGCGGTGGTCTTCAGCCTGGGCTTGCCCGCCGGGACCGAAAGGTCCTGACCGGGGCTGTCGGCGAAGCAGCCGGCGGCGCTGAGGACCCACTGCGATTCGACCAGGACGCCGGTGCAGCCTCGGGTGCTGCCCTCGTCGTTGCCGATGGAGAGCTGCGCGGTGAAGGGGTAGGCGCCGTCCTCGGCCGGCGTGCCCACAACGGCCTGTGCAGGGGTGGCGGTCAGAGCGCCTGCCGCGAGAGCGGCTGCGGCGAATGCGGTGATCCGCGCCGTGCGGGGGCGTATGCCAGTCACGAAATCTGTCCTTGAACGTCTTGGGGCAGGTGAATTGGGGGCAGTTGTATCAGGTTGCTGGAATTGTCACTGTGCCATAGAGGGTGTGGTGGTCGGAGGGTGCGATATCGGGGGAGAGGGCACAGGAGGCGAAAGGGGCGTTCTTGGGGGCGAAGAGGTAGTCGATTTTGATGGGGTGTCCGCCGCCGAGTGTGGGGGTGCCGTCACGGGGCGCGCCGGGGTTGCCGAGCTGGGCGCACTCCCGGTATCGCGCGTAGACGGGTTCGAGGACGAAGGGGGATTCACCGTAGGGGGCGTCCGGCGGGACGACGTTGAAGTCGCCCGCGAGGACGGGCCGGTAGCCGGGCTGGTCGGCGACCTGCAACAGCTTTTCCGCCTGGGCTCGGCGGTAACGCCCGTCCGTGTCGTCGTAGTTGGGGCCGCCCGCGCTGAAGTGGGCGGTGCAGAAATGGAGTGCGCGGCTGGGCACAGCGGCACACAGGGCCGTACGCTGCTCCGTCTTGCCGACCTTGGGGCTGGATTCAGGGGAGGGGAGGTCGTAGTGCTGGAACGAGGCGCCCTCGCCCGGGGCGGTGACCATGGCCAGGGCTACGCCGTAGGCGCCACGGTCGGTGCCGTCCTTCGAGGTATCGCACTGTTTGCGCAGGAGGAACTGCCCTGAGGCGTCCTTGTACGTGATGGGGGCGAAGCCGATGCGCCATGTGCGGCCGGTGACCTTTTCGAGCTTCTTCTGCACCGGGACGGCCTGCTTCTCGCAGAATTCCTGAAGGAAGACGGCGTCCGGTTCCGAGGTTTCTCCGGAAGGGCGCAGGCGGCTCGCCAGCTCTGCCGCCAACTGCTCACCGCTGACACGGTAGTTGCCGCAGTGCGTGTTGTTGTTGCCGCAGACATTCCACGTCATGAGCTGGAGCCGCGCGGATCGCGCGGGCGCGGGAGGGGGCGGCGATGTGGCCGTGTTCACGGCTTCGAGAGTGAAGCGCTCCCAGGCCCCGGCCCTGTCCGCTCGTGCGCGAAGGAGACCGTAGTCGTTTCCGGTGTTGCTGACCTCCGCGCTGACGTACTTCCCGTTCGCCTGGGACTTCAGGGAGTAGCGGCCGCCGCCCTGGGAGACCAGCTCGAATTTCTCCCAGCCCCCGATCCTGGGCGCCCGCGCGCGCAGCATGCCGTAATGGTGTCCCGGGTCGTTGACCTCGGCGCTGGCGAAGCCGCCGGATTCCACCGAGCGCAGGCTCACCGTTGTGCCCCTGTCGGTGGTGTGCAGGGTGAAGCGCTGCGGCGAGCCGACCTGGTCGCCGCTGGCCCGCAGTTTCCCGCTCCGGGCGCCGGGAGCAGTTGCTTCGGTGGTGACGTACTTGCCGTTCGCCTCGGACTTCAGGGCCCATTCCTGGCCGGTGGAGTCCGGCGCGGACGCGGAGGCCCGGCCGGCGACATCGGCCGACGCGCTGGCCGCAGGGAATGCGGCAACCGTGGCGGTCAGCGCGGCGCCCAGGGTGATGAGCCGCCTCAGCTGCCGGCGGCCGCGTGAACTGAACGGTCTGTGTGATCTGCGCATGTGATCCCCTCCGGCTGCCGTCCCATGGCCTGGAAGCAGCGCTGATGAACAAGGCGTTGGCCGGGCCCGGCGCCTGCCCGGCCCGGCCCGGCCCGGCCTGGCCCGGCCCGGCCGCAAGGACAGCACGTCGTCTCTCCGAACGGCCATACGGCGTGCGCGCCCAGGCGAAGACCTGCCCGAGCGCGGCACGCCGAGACGTCAGTGCACGGGCTGGGTGGCTTCGAGGCGGGCGATGGCCGTGCGGCACGCTTCGACGAAGGGCCAGAAGGCCTCCTCGTTGGCGGTGCCGGGGCGCCCGACGCGGGTGAAGGTGCCGAACATGCTCTGGCGGAGTTCGGTGGTCAGCTCCAGCTGGCCGCCCATACCGAGCATGGTGCGGTTGCACGGGTTCTTCTCGTGGTCGCCGTTGAGGTCGGGGAATTTGGCGCCGTCGACGGTCTGGAAGCCCGCGCGCTTGAGCTCCTCGGTGAGGAAGCGCCGGAAGGCGGGGTTGCGCCCGCCGATCACCACGCCCTTGGGGTTGCTGGCCGGCAGTCCGCACTGGTCGTACCTGCAGCCGTGCAGGCTCAGCACGTTGAGGCTGGAGGCGGCCATGGACAGCGCCACATGGTCGTCGCAGTTCTTCGCGGTGACGTGCAGTTCGCGGTTGTTGCTGTTGCGCAGCCCCTCGAACATCCAGTAGTCGTGTACGGGCCCGCCCGCCGGCCTGACCTCGAAAGTCTTCGGGTCGTACCCGGCGATGCCCAGGCACAGTTCCGAGGTACCGGCCTCGATGCCGCCACCGTGCATCGCCATGATGGTCGTACGGTTGTACGGGTACGCCTGGCTCAGGCTGGCGTCATGCATTTCGTGGCGCTTGTAGCGACGGGCGTACTCGATTCCCTCCTTGCCCGCCAGCTTGGTGTACAGCTCCGTATTGGAACGGAAATGGTCGCCGATGCCGGAGGCGTGGGCAGCGGGAGCGGCCAGCCCCGATATCACGGATGCTCCGGCGGCCGTGGCAGCGGCCGCGGCGAGCACGGACCGTCGGCTGACAGGGGACTGCGACATGGATACCTCACTCATGTATGTCATCTCTCTCATTCGTTCACCTGGTGGGTGCGGTCGACCACGAGTCGACTACGACCGGAAGCCGGCGCGGCGCTGGAGGGCGTCGGCACCGACGTGTTGTTCGGCTCTCAGACCCAGCCCATGAGCTTCCAGATCTCGAAGTAAGTGCCCTTGTTCAGGCGCGCGCTGACGTTGCCATTGCTCTCATGGACGACGAGGTCACCCTTTTTGTCGCCGTTGATGTCGGCGAAGTAGAGCTGGCCCATGCCGGGTTGGCCGAGGAAGTTCTTCCAGCCCTTGCTCCAGGCGGTGCCGGAGTCGAAGTAGGTGCCCTTGTTGGTGCGTACGCTGATGTTGCCGTTGGTTTCGTGGACGATGAGGTCGGCCTTTTTGTCGCCGTTGATGTCGGCGAAGTAGAGCTGGCCCATGCCGGGTTGGCCGAGGAAGTTCTTCCAGCCCTTG